>JAQWSU010000005.1 GCA_029243025.1 Pirellulaceae bacterium
AAGATGGTTAGCGGGTGTGAGAGCATGGCCCGTCTCACTGGGACTGAGACACTGCCCAGACACCTACGGGTGGCTGCAGTCGAGAATCTTCCGCAATGGACGAAAGTCTGACGGAGCGACGCCGCGTGCGGGATGAAGGCCTTCGGGTTGTAAACCGCTGTCATAGGGGAGGAAATTTTGACCGATCCTAAGAGGAAGCACAGGCTAAGTTCGTGCCAGCAGCCGCGGTAATACGAACTGTGCGAACGTTATTCGGAATCACTGGGCTTAAAGGGTGCGTAGGCGGCTACAAAGGTCAGATGTGAAATCCCACGGCTCAACCGTGGAACTGCGTCTGAAACCATGTAGCTTGAGGAAGTCAGAGGTAAGCGGAACTGATGGTGGAGCGGTGAAATGCGTTGATATCATCAGGAACACCGGTGGCGAAAGCGGCTTACTGGGACTTTTCTGACGCTGAGGCACGAAAGCTAGGGGAGCGAACGGGATTAGATACCCCGGTAGTCCTAGCTGTAAACGATCTGTACTAGTCTGTGGGGGCTTCCACACCCTCTCGGACGTAGCGAAAGTGTTAAGTACAGCGCCTGGGGAGTATGGTCGCAAGGCTGAAACTCAAAGGAATTGACGGGGGCTCACACAAGCGGTGGAGGATGTGGCTTAATTCGAGGATACGCGAAGAACCTTATCCTGGTCTTGACATGCTTGGGAACCCTCTTGAAAGGGAGGGGTGCCTTTCGGGGAGCCCTTGCACAGGTGCTGCATGGCTGTCGTCAGCTCGTGTCGTGAGATGTCGGGTTAAGTCCCTTAACGAGCGAAACCCTTATCTCTAGTTGCCAGCGCGTTATGGCGGGGACTCTAGAGAGACTGCCGGTGTTAAACCGGAGGAAGGCGGGGATGACGTCAAGTCCTCATGGCCTTTATGACCAGGGCTGCACACGTCCTACAATGCGTCATACAAAGGGAAGCAACCTCGCGAGAGCAAGCAAATCCCAAAAAGTGGCGCTCAGTTCGGATTGCAGGCTGCAACTCGCCTGCATGAAGCCGGAATCGCTAGTAATCGCGGGTCAGCATACCGCGGTGAATATGTTCCTGAGCCTTGTACACACCGCCCGTCAAGCCACGAAAGTGGGGTGCGCCCGAAGTCGCTGAGCTAACCCGCAAGGGAAGCAAGCGCCGAAGGTGAACTCCGCGATTGGGACTAAGTCGTAACAAGGTAGCCGTAGGGGAACCTGCGGCTGGATCACCTCCTTTCTAAGGATATTGATCGCTGATGTTTGGGGTAACCCGCATCAGAAGTTGTGGACATAGTCTTGTGTATAGCAGAGGTCGCGTCATTCGTCACAAAGCGAATGACAACTGCCGATTGAAAAAGACGAAAGCCGCCCGGGCTGAGCCAGCCCGGAGCGGTTTTTTCGTGCGCGCTCAGTAAAATCCCCCCAGCCTATTTACTGGATTTCGTAGCGAACTTACTTCAGAATAAAATAACCTGAGTTCATCCATCCCTCCTTCCACCCGGTCGCCCTGCCCATGCCAGCCATCTTCCACCAACCCATCTCACGCACAGACTTTCTGAAAATCAGCACAGGATTCTTGGGTGCACTCGTCGTTCGCCCGCAACCAGCGCGGGCAAACCAAGATTCCACTGCTGCCTATCAAATCGCATTGCTCTCAGACACGCATATCCCATCCGACGCGACCGAAACCTATCGCGGCTTCGCGCCAGTCCAAAACTTAAAACAAGTCATCCCTCAAGTTACCGAACGAAAACCGGCAGCGACCATCATCAACGGTGATGCGGCTCGCTTAATGGGAAATCTTGAAGACTATCAAATGCTCAAAGGACTGCTGGAGCCACTGGCCCAACAAAGTCCTGTCTACATCGGCCTTGGCAATCACGATGATCGTGACAATTTTTCCAAAATATTTAGTGGCAAAGATGACACCAATCGCCAATCGGTAAACGGCAAAAATGTGCTTGTTGTCGAACACCCGACGGTTCGCACCATCGTGTTGGACTCACTCCTCTATGTCGACAAGACGGCGGGTCTGCTGGGCAAGACACAGCGTCGCTGGCTTGCCAAATACCTGACCGATGCCGACAACCGGCCCACGGTTTTGTTTGTGCACCATAGTTTGGGCGACGGCGACGGCGAACTGCTAGACGTCGATCGTCTTTTTCGCATCATCGAACCCCATAAAAACGTCAAAGCTGTTTTTTATGGCCATTCGCATCGATATAAAATCGATCGGCGGGGCGATCTTTTTTTGGTTAACCTCCCCGCTGTCGGTTACCCCTTCGGAGCTTCTGAACCAGTGGGCTGGATCGACGCAATCTTCGATACAAATGGCGTTGATCTGACACTTCACGCTGTCGGCGGTAATTTGGAAAAGAATGGCCAAACGACAAGGCTGGATTGGTAATTCACTATTTCCCCGCCAACCGTTTGCGTTGGGTCGAGGTCAAAGCTCAATTCCTGTCACCCTGTTATTTGTCGCCCTTGAGGTCGTTTCGGACAAGAAATCCGCTTTTTCTATTTCCACAGGCAAGGACGCTGTTTGATATGTCGGGAAACATCTACTCGCCGGGGCCATCGCCGAATTTGGTTCGCAGCTCCGATGGCAGCCTTCAGCGGATTCCGTCAGGTTGGGTATTGCTAGCGCCTGGTGACGCCGGCCTAACTCGCCGCGTCAAGGCAGCGGGGGACCACTGGCTTGTGAAAGAAAAGAAGGGAAGACGAGTTTTCTCGAAAGGCGTTTGCGCACCGGAAGCTACGATCGAACGAATTCGCGGCGAACTGGCGGCCGAAAGATCCACTGAATCGTATCGCAAACGTCGGCTTGCCGATTCACGACGCCGAGAAAAAAGCCAAGCGGCCTACGTGAACGATTTCAATCGCGAGATTTTCGCTTTTCTCGACTTCCACCCCGACTACAACAAACTGGCCGAACAATTGGCGAAAGTTGTCACCGCTCACGCGACTCCAGTCGGCAGCGGTACGGTCGCCCGCACACAAAGAATTCCCGTTGAAAAACGCGCGGAGGCAGCGGTAATTGCCTGGCTACGTCATCAAACGACAGCCTACGACTCCATGCGAATTCCCCGCGTCAGAGGCAAACGTCGTGAAGTGCGACGAATGCTGGCCGAACGGTCCAAAGAGCTCCTAAATCGATACCGAGTTGGCGAGTTAGCCACTGCAAACTGCCCACTTCAACAGGCACTCAACACAGAAAGGAAATCGCCATGAAGCTCGGAAGATACCGCCATTACAAAGGAAATGAGTACACCGTTCTCGGTGTAGCTCGTCACAGCGAAACCGACGAAGAACTCGTCGTCTATCGACAGGAGTATGGCGAGCGAGGCCTCTGGGTACGCCCGAAACAGATGTTTCTCGAATCCGTGGAAATCAACGGAGAATCGGTGGCTCGATTTGCCTTCCTGAGCGAAAGTTCATGACATTGCCACTTGTTTCGAGTATCCACACTCGATGAAAGCTAGTCGGTTGATTTCAATAATTGGCCAAATGAAACGCGGTCAACCTTGTCGGACAATCGGTCAGTATCCTCATTCTGAAACCAAATGTGTTTCGAATGGATCCAGGCACCGTTGCTCGTTCCATCGGCGCGAAGCAGCGACGGAATAGAGATTCGCTCGGAGTTCGCCTCATCCTGGCGCCGATCATGCCCCATGATTCGCAACCAGCCACGATCTTTTGACTGCCAAACGAAAACCGCTTCGCGATTTGCATCAGAAAACACAATGTCGATGCCCTGGTCATCATTAAGGTCGATGAATCGCCAAGCAGCCTCCCCACCAAATGCAGGCAAATCGATCTGGGACGGAATTCCGAAGGAAAGCGCGCTCCACTGCCCTTCCGAATCGATCTGCAAAATCAGACTCGACTTTCCATCCTGCAGCAAGAGTTCACAGCGACCGTCAGCATCTAAATCAAAGAGCAATATTCGCAGACTCTTCCCCGGCTGCTTGATTCGCTTTTGCCACTCAGGACTGACCGAATTGGCAGCAAGCTCAATCGGCTTCACCCGCCAGCCCTGCTCCGAGTGCGTGGCGACTTTCAGAGGCTGTTGATCGATTGCAATGAACGAGGCCAAATCCCCTTCGATCACGCCAAACGATGAATTCTCAAGGGACAACTGATCTTGAGAATCTCGCCACACCGTGGCCTCGGGAGACCAAACACGTGTCGTCAGTAAACCATCAGCATCAGGAATCAACAAATCCATCCAGCCGTCACCGTTCAGATCCAGCATCCGCAGTCCGGCGTCGGCGCCCGATGCGTCACGTAATTCCGCCCCCTTCATGAGATTTTTTGAAAGACGATCGTGTACCTCACCGAACGTCAGATACTTGACTCGTGAGCCGTACGTTTCCATCGAATAGTCAATCAACTCCACGACTTGATCGCTGCGCATCCAACCATGCGGATGGAAGACCAGATCAAAGACACCTTCCTTCTGAACCACCGCATCGAGAGCCCGTTTCAGGTCCGTGACCGTTTGCGGATTGTTGGGCTGATGAAGATTTTGAGCTTCCCAATCAGACGGCACGACGCAAGGCAGCTCCCAACAAATCTTTCCGATGACATAGGGATATGGATAATCTTCGATCGTGTTCACAAAGGAGGGAAATGGCAGATATTTACGAAATCGCGGGCGTCCGGCCGAATCGGTCGTAATTCCTTCTGGCAACTCGGAGTCCGCTTGCGTCGTGATGTTAAACACAGAGCTATCGATGCGCAAAAAATTTCCAGCCACCGTTTTTTTGTTAAAAATCTCAGCCCAGAATCGTGGACTGGGCGTGTTCATCGAATCACAACAAGGCATCCGAAACGCAACCGGGTGGTTTCCTGGAATCCGGGTCATTAAGTCAACACACTGATCATACGTCTGCTTGGCTTTCTGGAAGTCACCACCGTGCAACAGCGGACATGGATGATCGATTGTGTGGATCTCAATCGACAATCCTTCTTGAACCCAATCACTGAGCAAAGGTAACTGGGGATCAACTTGATTCGTCATGATGCTGACTGGCGCCCGACCATCGTTCTGTTTGAGTCGATTCAAGATCGGTCGAAGATAATTCTCATACTTCGCCGGATCTCGCATGTCATCGATGGCCAAAACGATGACCGCATCTACACCGGTCTCACCTACCCACTGCGGCGTTGTCAAACGAGCAAAATCGCGAGAAACGTAATATGGATCGAGGGGGCCATTTAGATAATTCAGCCGATTCCCGTCTGCCACAAGCGATTGGACAGTCGAACAAAGAATCATGCCCGCAAAGATGATTCGAAAAAAGCTCATCACCGCCTCCCAGAAAACCAACTCAAGAACACAATTCTCACAATTGCAGTTAGCCCATCTCGGAATCGCTTACCACAAGCTCATCCGATCGCTGAGCGATCTGAATCGCCTCCTTAACGGCTCGGTCAATCCAATCAGATTCGCTCCCCTCACGGACAAGCCCAGCAACAATATAGGCGGAATAGATGTTAGCAGCCGCCGCTGCGACGACGCTTTCGCTCGCTCTAAGCGTCAGGTGAGTTCTGGTCATCAAAAAACCCTTTTTAAATAAAAGTTATTCATTCCATCGGCTTCTGTGTTTTCTTACCAACGGTCCATTTGCTCATTCAGCAAGAACGACACCACTTCAAGCAACAGCAGTGTTGCCACCCTCTTTCACAAGAATGCCTTACGACAGTCAATGGTCCGTAACGATTCACTACTTTCCCAACCTATCTCCCGTATGTTTACATGACCGGAGGCATTGGAATATAGAATTCGGGCTCTTCGAGCGGCAATTCAGCGTCCGACCGATTACGCACCGTGAGCACTGGACAAGGTGCATGACGAACACAGTACTCGGCCACACTTCCCAACAGTAAGTGAGAGATTCCGAGCCGACCATGAGTTCCGATCACCATCAAATCGCATTTTTGCTCCTGCGCCACCCAACATATTACTGGACCCGCTGGTCCACCGTGTGCCACTCGTTCAATCTTCAGATCAGCAGAGTCAGCGCTGATCGAAAGCAACTTATTTTTTAATTCCTGATCAACTTCGTCGATGCGACCACCGGCTGACCACGAATCGGGCACATCAAAGGCGTGAAACAAAACAATCGTGCCGCCTGAATGCCGTGCAATTCGCGTGGCGTAGGCAAAGGCTTTTTCCGAAGTCGGTGAAAAATCAATCGGGCAGAGAATGCGATGAATGGGGTCACTTTGACTGGAATTGACCATTTTTTGTAGCCCCGCTGCAGTTTTATTGATAAGTTAAGCATTCGTTGACTATTGCGAATATGAAAATAATCGACGATTCCAAGACCATTTTCAAGTAGTGCGGCGAGAGTGTGCGACTCGCCACTATTGTGTGCCGAAAAACGCACTTTATCGAGCAGAAAAAAGAGAAAGGATCTGCAAATGGTAGACACATCTGCGTCACAGTCGGGTAAGACGATAGATGCAATCCTTAAATACAGGGCCTTCCTGAGCTGGTTCAGCAAGATCAGAACCTCCCAAATTGCCCGTCGATGTTTTCGTAGGAAGTTTGCCTGCTAGTTCTTGAGCGACACCCCGATTGAGTTGGCGTGCCTTCTAAAAATCTCATGGTTTCCCGAAACCCAGATTCCAGCTCAGCTGACCCATCAACCTAAGCTGCCAAAATATCGAAATGAATGCCAAGCAAGAACGAGATCGCTAAAAATAGAAAATTGCTCGACCTGCCCGACCACGCTTTGCAACGAGGAAAGCGAAGATCGACTTCCGTTTCTCGAACGCCTCCAAATCACAAACATCCGCCTATGAGTTCGTAAGATGCCCCCGATTCAGTCGCTCACGATAGTAGTTCTTTTAAGCTGCCCTGCCCTGGCCCAAGAATGGACGGAATTTCGTGGTCCGACCGGTCAAGGTCATGCGAGTTCGAGACCACCGATCGAATGGGATTCACAACAGAACAATTTGCTCTGGAAATGTCCCTTGCCGGGTACAGGCTGGTCATCGCCTGTCATTCAGAACGGTCTTATCTTTTTAACTGCAGCCGTACCAATTGTTGACTCAAAAGATCTTTCGCTGCAGCTGATAGTGATCGATCTTAAAACGGGTACCGTGGAAAATCAGATCGAGGTTTTTCGGCAAACGGCTGATAACGCACCTGAGATTCACAGCAAGAACAGCCACGCCAGCCCTACACCAGTGATCGAAAACGATCATATTTACGTTCACTTTGGACATCAGGGAACCGCCTGCATCAACACCGACGGGGAGACCGTTTGGAAAAATCGCAATCTAGAATACGCTCCCGTTCATGGTAACGGAGGTTCACCGATCCTCTTCCAGGATCTGTTGATTTTCAGCTGTGATGGCGGTTCCGATCCATTCATTGCTGCGTTGGACAAAGGCACAGGAAAGCTGATTTGGCGCAAACAACGAGAATCTGACGCCGATCGTACGTTTTCGTTCAGCACGCCGTTGGTGATTGAAGTGAATGGACAACCGCAACTGATTAGTCCCGGCAGCAATTCAGTATGGGCTTACAACCCGCGTGACGGTCGCGAAATCTGGCATGTCAACTACGAAGGCTACAGCGTGATTCCCCGCCCGGTATTTGGCCACGGCCTAGTATTCCTGGGCACCGGTTATGATTCGCCGAAAGTCTTGGCTATTCGGCCAGACGGCAAGGGCGATGTCACCGACTCACACGTTGCGTGGACCCTAAGCCGAGGGGCCCCGCATACACCCTCCATGCTATTAATTGAAGACCATCTGTACATGGTTTCCGATCGTGGAATTGCAACTTGCGTGGATGCAAAGACGGGGGAAGAAAAATGGCAAGAACGAATTGGAGGAAACTTTTCCGCATCCCCCCTTTATGCAAACGGAAGTATCTACCTCCAAAGTGAAGCAGGCGAGTGCATCGTGATTGATGGCCGACCGGAATTTAAGGAAGTCGCCCGCAACGATCTTGACGAGAGATCGCTTGCGTCATTCGCTGTCGCAGGTGATTCACTGCTCATCCGAACAGCAGAGCATCTCTTTCGGATCGGCCGCAAATAACGGTCACCCAACGTTGTCGGATACGTCAGACAAACACCAAGCCCGGGCGGCAAGCATCGACTTTCGACTAGTTTCTCCGATACTCAGCAAGAATAGTCGAGGAGACAGGCCACCTGCTGGCGGATGAAATACCGCGGGATCCTTGCCACTGTTCGGACTGAACAAGGGGCCGGCTGGGGGTCAAGATCGTCCCCAGAATGAGGCTGCTGGGGCTCGAACCCAGGACCTACGGATTAAAAGTCCGTTGCTCTGCCAACTGAGCTACAGCCTCAAATATCACAGTGAAGGGACTGGAAAGCTGACGCTGTGCGTCAGCCGGAATCTTCTCCCGCTGCCCCCGGGAGAGAGACCGCAGATTCAGCCTACACTTAACTGCTTGGCATCCCTACTCTCATACAAGATCTCAGATTCTAGCAGTGAATCGCCGGTCACAAAAGGCTTGTCACTCAAAACAGCCTGCGTGAACGATCATCGCTCGATTCAAACTGCAAATCGCAGTAAACTAGGCCGTCTTAACGCAAAATCCCGGGTCAATTGGAACAAACGTGGTTCAAGACAAGTCAGAATCACTGGATGAATTGATCGCTTCCCACACCCCGGAGGCGATTCGGGCAAAATTGGCCGAAAGTTCGGGCCAGGGATACCTCCGTGACTTTATTTTTGCCGCAATTGACGGCCCAATTACAACCTTCGCAATCGTCTCGGGAGTTGCCGGTGCCCGGCGATCCTCTGGCTTTGTCGCGGTCCTGGAGTTCGCCACTTTAATCGGCGATGACTTCCGCATGGCGGTTGGCAATCACCAGGCCACTCGAGCGGAGCAGCAACTCCTATCTCGTGTGCAGGTAATCAAAAAAAAACAAATCGATTTGTATCCAGCAGGCGAAAGAGAAAACAGACGTCGGATTCTGAGCAAAGAGCGTTTTGAAGGTGCCGAACTGGATCAAGTGGTCCGAGTCATCACTTCGGACGAGAAACGCTGGATTGACACGCTGCTGCAAGAGGAATTGGGGATGACTTTAGCCGAGCTCACTCCGTTACGAACGGCAATCTTCACGTTTTTCGCCTTCATCGTTGCCGGCCTTTTTCCATTAATGGGCTTTGTTCTGGCACTTGCTGCCCCCGATCTGATCACCCGCCCCTCCATCAACAGCATCGTGATGACAGCCATCGCGTTCTTCACAGTTGGTGCGGCAAAATCAAGGTTTGTGCGGACCAGCTGGTCTTGGTCAGCGCTAGAAACATTGGTTGTTGGAGGCGGCAGCCGCTGGGCTTTCCTATCTGGTTGGCATGCTGTTACGTGGCCCTACCTAGCGATCGACCGGAGTGGAGAATTTCACCGAATGACACCGAATGACACTGAACAACATCAAGCTCAAAACCGTGTGACACCAGGATGTTGAATTCACCTTTCCCGAACACTGTTGCGTTTCGCTGCTACACCGTTCATGACGGGCTGGATTTCCAGCTCCACGAGCAAGAGCAACAGATCTTAAGTAGTCGAGCCATTGAAATTCGCCGAACACATTTCACGCGTGGAAGAGCTGCTGCTCATCATGCTCTTCAAGATTTAACCGGAGGTCCAACAGATCCGATCCTGACGGGGCCTCGGCGTGAACCTATCTGGCCGGAGGGAATTGTTGGCGCGATTTCTCACAGCGGCGAAATCGCTTGTGCAGCCGTCGCCAACCAGCAGGATCACGCTGGTATCGGACTCGACGTCGAACTCCTCACCAAGAAGTTTGACACCTCGATCGCGCATCTCGTCTGCACAACGGCTGAGGCGAAGTGGGTAGCCTCTGGCCTCGAAAAAAATGATGAAAGGATAAGGCTGTTGCAATTATTCTGTGCAAAAGAGTGCGTTTACAAAGCTTTCTTTCCGATCGCCCGCATCGAGCTAACTTTCCAAGATGCTGAACTCACGTGGAAAAAATCAGATCAACTCTTTCAAGGTCGGCTGATGGTCGCGGCCAGTGATCACCACCCGCCAGATTTCGAGTTCAACATCCGTTGCAAACTCATTGCCGATTATGTTTTTGCCAGCCTTATCTTACCCGCTATCGACAAATAGAATTGGTACTTTTTGCATCAGCGATCGGTCCGTTACCGCACATCCGGCACAACCGCAGATCGGAAACAGGGCCGAATTGAAGCGAGGTATACGGAAGCATCTGATTCATTTACGATCATCAGCTAAACGTCGAAACTCTCAATTCGTCCCGCCCGATGAATTTCCCTCTGCACTTTCGAATTCAATGAATGACTCAAAGACTATTCTTCGCCTCTGCGATATCAGCAAGACTTACCACATGGGCGATGTGGAAGTGCCTGTACTCCACAACATCGACTTAGAGGTCGCGGAAGGTCAAATCACGGTCATTGTAGGACCCTCGGGTTCAGGGAAGAGCACGCTGCTGAACTTGATTGGTGGAATTGACCGATCGAGTTCGGGAAAGATTTTTTTCCGCGAGCATGACATCACCGACTACACGGAACGGCAGCTTACCGAGTACCGACGAGCGCGCATCGGCTTCGTCTTTCAGTTCTACAATCTGGTACCCACTCTCACGGCGACCGAAAATGTAATCGTCGCGACAGAGATTGCAAAGGCTCCAATGTTGGCGGATGAGGCGTTGGAGTTGGTTCACATGGGGCATCGTCTCGATCACTTCCCATCGCAATTATCTGGGGGTGAACAACAACGGGTCGCCATTGCCCGAGCCGTGGCCAAAAACCCCGACCTGCTCCTTTGTGATGAACCCACTGGGGCCCTCGATCTCGAAACAGGGCAGCTTGTCCTGCGCGCCTTGGTTGACCTTAATCGACGCTTACAAACGACGGTTATTATCATCACCCATAACGTGGCGATCGCCGGCATCGCAAATCGACTTATCCGATTAGGATCTGGCACTATCGCAGAGGACCGTGACAACGAGTCGCCCATTTCCCCCGAGGAGGTGACTTGGTGACGATTTTGGATCGGAAACTGCGTCGAGATTTGTATGCCGCAAAGGGCTTGTTGCTTGCGATCATTTGCATCCTTGGCCTCGGTGTTTCGGCTTACGTGGCGAACCTCTCCTTATACTTTAATCTCGAGTTGTCACGACGCAGCTACTATGCCGAGTGTCGAATGGCTGATTTTTGGGTGGATATCGAAAAGCTGCCTCGCTCGGAAATTGACCGTTTAAGTGAAATTGAGGGAATCGCCGAATTACATGCGCGAATCGTGATGCCCGTCACCGTCGATCTGGAAGACGTTCCGCAACCGCTTTCGGGCAGGATCGTTTCCCTACCGATGGATCCCCGCCCAGTCATCAACAATCTGGTACTCCGTCGTGGCAGTTACTTCACCGATCCGCGTCGTGCTGAGGTGATTATTAGTGAAGGTTTCGCCCAAAGTCGCAACCTAAATCCCGGTGATCTCCTGCAGGTCCTCTTGAACGACCGTCGACAAGAGTTGCTCGTAGTTGGAACGGCGATTAGCTCAGAATTCGTTTTTGCCCGGGCCCCAGGAACAATGATCCCGGACAAGGCTAGTTTTGTGATTCTGTACGTGAACGAACAGTTCGCAGCAGAAACGACCAACCTGGAAGGCGCCACGAATCAGATTTTGGGCAAGCTAACAGCAGATCGCAGATCGAAACCGCTGGTGGTAACCAGCGAACTCGAGCAACAACTGGAACGTTTCGGGGAGGCAACGACCACACAGCTGGCGAATCACGAATCACATCAACAGTTGAGCAGCGATTTAAGAGGCTTGCGCACGATTAATCTGATCGTGCCAACCGTATTCCTTGCCGTCGCAGCCTTGATTCTCGATGTGCTGATGATGCGACTCGCTCAACAACAGCGAACGGTCATTGGCACGCTCAAGGCACTGGGCTATACGAATCGGCAACTGGTGCTCCACTTTCTGAAATACGGAATTGTCGTCGGTCTGCTGGGCGGTTTGGCAGGGGCCGCATTTGGCTATTGGCTGGCCGGATTCATGCTCGACATGTTTCGGCAATTCTATGAATTTTCTGCCATTATTAATCGCCCCTACCTCGGAATCGTCACTGCTTGCATCTTACTGAGTACCGTGATGGCCGTGGCGGGAACAATTCGTGGGGTCACGCAAGTCATGCGTCTGCGTCCCGCGGAAGCCATGCGGCCCAGGGCTCCTGAGTCATCTCAACGACTGTTCCTTGAACGCTGGACATCACTCTGGAAGCAGCTTGGCTTTCGCTGGCAAATGGTGATTCGAGGACTCTTTCGAAATCGGCTCCGAGTCTTCACAGGTATCTTCTCCGCCATGATGGGTTCTGCTTTGATTCTGCAGACATTGCAGATCAATGAATCCTTCGGGGAGCTAATCCGTTTTACCTTCGATCGCATGATCGTAAGTGATTTTGACCTAACGCTGAAGGATGAAGTCGATTTTGATGGATTCCTCGAAGTTACTCGCTTCCCAGGTGTCGACTATGCCGAACCGATCTTGACGGTGGCCTGCACTTTCTACAACGGGAATCATCAAAAAAAAGGAGCAGTAACGGGCATCCAGCCAACAGCTCGCTTGACTGTTCCTCGCGACCGTCAGGGCAACGCCGTCGTTCTACCCGACCATGGACTGGTACTCACTCGGCGACTTGCCGAAATTTTGCACATCAGTGCTGGCGAGCAAATTAGCATCGTGCCGCTCAACGGAGAACGAAAACCGATTGACGTGACAGTTTCGAAAATCGTAGAAAGTTTCGTCGGAACGGCTGCCTATGCCGATTGGAATTTCTTGAATACGCTCGTCAATGAAGAAGGATCCTTAAACTCGATTCAGGCCGAGGTAAACCTTGCACCACCCCGTCTCGCAGAATTCTATCAACGGCTGAAGAACACCCCGAAACTACAAGGCTTTTCCGCGCTCGGTGAACAAAAAGAGCAGCTATTGATCCTGCTGCAACCACTGCGTGTAGTCAACGCGCTACTGATCCTGTTCGCGGGACTCTTGTTTTGTGGCAGTATCGTCACATCCTCCTTGATCTCTCTGGCCGAACGACGGCAGGAAATCGCCACATTTCGTGTAATGGGCTACACCCCCCGTCAAATCGGAGGAATCTTTCTTCGCGAAAGTCTGATCGTTAACACGATCGGAATTTTTCTGGGACTGCCTGTCGGTTACTGGTTTGCCGCCTTCGTCAACCATTTCATCGCCACGGACTTGACCCGCCTCCCCTTCGTCCTCCCAACTTCACTGTTGATGATGACTGTTTTCCTCGGGCTACTATTTACCCTGATCGCATATATCCCCGTCTACCGCGCAGTGAGAAAACTCGACTGGTTGGACGCACTGAACACCAAAGAATGAATGAAAGAGGGATTTCACAATGGCGCGTTGGATCGTGATCGGATTGCTGGTCGTCGCAGGAATCGGTGTCGGAATCTACCTCGTTTCACCGCGCGGAATTCCGGTACTCACAGCCGCGGCCAAAGTTCAAACAATCCGTGCCTACGTCGAAGAATCCGCCAAAACTCAGTTGCCTGAAATCCATCGAGTCACGATGCCCTTGCAAGGTCGCATTTTGCCGATTGAACTTGAGGAAGGCGACTTGGTCACGGCCGATCAGATCGTGGCTCGAATGGACACCCAGGATCTCGATACCGATTTACAAGAGGCGAAAAACTCCGTCGAACAATACGTCCAAGGTCTGGAACAGATGTTGTTAACCATCAAACAATCCCAACAAACTGTCATCGCTAGTCAAGAACGCTATGAATTCTATGAACGTGAATTCAGTCGTGTCGCCGAGCTATTTCGTCGCAAAACACTGGCAGAATCCAGCCGAAATCAGGCCGAATTGAGTCTGATCGAAAGCCGTGTGGAACTGCGCAAAGACGAACTGGACCGTGATATTTATTCGATCGGGAAAACGATCTTCGAACTCTTACGGGACAATGAAATTGGTGAAAAGGACAAAGCAGAACGCAACCGCAAGCGAGCAGAAATTCGCACACCAGTCGCCGGTACGGTACTCAATCGCGAAGTCTCTAACGAACGTGTGCTGCAAGCCGGCGCCGTTCTGCTTGAAATCGGCAACTTAAATAACCTGGAACTCTTGGCGGAAGTGCTTACACAGGATGCAGTACGAATTCAAAACGATGACGCCGTAGATATTCAAGGGGCGGCACTCGGCAAGGAAACGATCGGCGGCCATGTGTCGAGAATCTTTCCCCAGGGTTTCACCAAGGTATCTTCTCTTGGTGTTGAACAACAACGAGTCAATGTGATTATCAAATTTGCCCCTGATGAACTCGCTAAATTGAAGCAGAAACATATCAACCTAGGATCCGAATTTCGCCTACGCGTGAAGATCTACACGGACGAGCGCCAACAGGCGATCGTGGTACCGCGATCTGCGGTCTTCCGCAGCACGGCTGGCACGTGGCAGACATTCGTTATCAGAAAGCAGAAAGCAGAACTACGAACGGTTCAGGTGGGGCTACAAAATGACTTTCAAGTTGAAATCATCAGCGGCGTCAAAGCTAAGGAGCATGTCATTCTCGCGCCAGAATCGGAACTGGTCGACGGACAGATGGTCGAAGCAACGATGCCGAACACTTCGGAAACTCCTTGACTGCCGAACGTTCATTGCGACACCGTTCGAGAATTTTAGTGAAACAACAATCGTCCAGTCGACATCCTCAAAGTCCAAAGTCCCGCCGGATTGCTGCGATTCACTGCTGCTGATTCGCGCATCACCCATGAGGCCTCGAAAAAACAAACTCGTCTTCGCGCCATCGATCTTGCCCCTCAACTGCAGTCACCATACAAACAGGATGTTTACTGATTGGAAACACGGCTGCACGACGAGACACCATCCTTGCGAAGTACGGTCCTATGCACGAATCCAAAATAGAAAAAAAACAGATCCAACAGGTCTGTGCAATTCCATTCCGACAACCGGCTGCGGAGGCTGAGTTCTGCCTGATCACCTCCGTCAAAAAACAGCGTTGGATCTTTCCGAAGGGAATTATCGACCCAGGTGAGACCTTTTCCGATTCGGCCCTCAAAGAAGCCTACGAAGAAGCCGGACTCCGCGGACAGATTCTCGACCACGAATTGGGGCGATTTGACGATTACAAATGGGATACTCCCCTCTCCGTACGCGTCGTCCTCATGGAAGTCGTGAGCTGCGCAACCGATTGGCCAGAAGCGGAGCAGCGGCGAAGAAAATGGGTCACCTTGAACCAGGGTCGAGCTTTGTTACATAAAAGAACGCTCAAGAAATTCTTGGCCGCTGCAGCCGAATACCTCCACACCCTAACTGACCCGACAGAGCCATCTAATCCGACCTAAGGTGTTTCAGGATCTGTTTCAGGATCATCGTTAGGCAACTCAGGCGTTTCTGGAGGCGGTGTGGAGTCGGGTGGCTGCGAACCCTTGTTCTCCTGAAACTTTTGGTAGTTCCCTTTCAGCGCTTCCAACAGCGGCGGTACGTGGGGAGCCGACATAAAAACTCGACTCGCGACCGCAGCATTGGGAAAGAATTGCGTCACAAAGTCAAAGCAAAACTCTGCGGCTGAATGCCGAATCATGACACCTTCGGAGAAATGTCCAGCTAGTTCCTCATCTGGAATTTTAATGTTGTCATAAACCTCTTGGATCGACGGTCGCTTAGCCGGATTCGCGGGCTTCGGCAGTTTCATCGGTTCGCCAAACTTTTCCTCGTAGTTGGCGAGATTTTGCTCTAACGCCTGAATGAAGCGTGGAACCACCTGGTGCGGCATGACCACCCGACTGACCAACTGGTTCGGCACACCCATCTGTTGCAGGAAATCCAGAACAAATGCATGCGGGCCATTCATAACAATGGCCCCCGTGCTAATCACACCCGTGCCGATCGCAGCCGGAACACGCGCGGTGACGCCCGGAACCTGCACTTGTTGATGCGGCCCGTTCGAAGTTTCATCCCCATTTCCATCCGGGTTGCCAGGCTTATTCTCGTCAGTCATTCGATTTTGTTCCGAGGACACTTATTTCGACTTCTTCACCTTAACAGATTCGCCAATAACTGGCGATTCCAGTCAGGAAAAGTGCCTCTGTAAGTTAATAATACGGGCAACTTATCCGCATTCAAATTGAACTGGCCTGCGTTGCCAAATTACCGACTAGTGTTGATCAATGGGATCAATTAGGCTTTGACACAAGTTACTTGCCCCAACTTAAATGTCGTCCCAAGGATACACTGATGTCGCACGCAGATCCAAACCGCTCCGGGATTTCTCGACGTTCATTATTCCACAACGCCGCAGCAGCTGGCATCGGCCTGAGTTCAATCCATTGGCTGCAAAACACCGCACAGGCAGCGGAAAGCTCAATTCCACGTAAAGGCGTTGTTCTATTCCAAGGCGATTCAATCACCGATGCCGGACGAAACCGTCAAGCAACGGGAGCGAACAACACCGGCGCCCTCGGTCACGGATACCCGATGCTGATTTCAGCCTACTTGCTGGCGAACCACCCCGAATTAGACCTTCAATGCTTCAATCGCGGCATCAGTGGCAACAAGGTGCCGGATCTCGAAAAACGCTGGCAGCAAGACTGCATCGATCTCAAGCCTAATTTATTGAGCATTCTGATTGGCGTGAATGACATCTGGCATAAACTGGGTGGCAACTACGATGGCACCGTCAAAGACTATGAAGACGGTTTACTTGCCTTGCTCCAACGCACAAGAAAAGCGTTGCCGGATACCCAGATCGTTCTCTGCGAACCGTTTGTATTGCGTTGTGGTGCCATCAACGACAAATGGTTTCCAGAATTTGATGAACGACTCGCAGCCTGCCGGCGCGTGGGCGAAGAAATGAATTGCACCTGGGTGCCGTTTCAGGAGATGTTCAACCAAGCCGTCGAAAGTGCCAAACCGGCTTACTGGGCCGGTGATGGTGTTCACCCTTCACTCGCCGGACACGCGTTGATGGCAAAGACTTGGCTCGAGGTGGTGAACCTTGGATAGACAAAGGTGGATGAGACAATTGACGAACCGTTAAACGATTCTTCGGCAGCTGATCGAGATGAATTAGCTGCCGATTATCTTGACCAGCTACCTTTTGAGCCGTACCCGGTTCAAGAGGAAGCGTTATTGGCGTGGTTTACCAGCGAACAAGGCGTACTCGTCTGCGCTCCAACGGGCACCGGCAAGACACTGATTGCGGAAGCCGCCTTGTTTGAAGCACTTCGTACTGGCAAACGCGCTTACTACACGACTCCACTAATCGCGCTCACCGAACAAAAACTCCAAGAACTTCGACAGGCCGCTGTTCGATGGGGTTTTTCGGAGGATAAGGTGGGGCTCGTAACAGGCAACCGCCGCGTCAATCCAGACGCCCCCATACTCGTTGTCGTCGCAGAGATCCTTTTCAACCGACTACTTCGAGATGAGTTTGACTTTGACGATGTCTCGGCAGTGGTAATGGATGAATTCCACAGTTTCAACGATCCGGAACGCGGGATCGTCTGGGAATTCTCTCTCGGATTGCTGCCACCCAAGGTCCGCCTCTTACTGCTCTCCGCGACCGTTGGTAACGCATTGGAATTTGTGCAATGGATGCGTCGCACCCACCACCGTAATTTAGACCTGGTCCAAAGTGACGATCGCAAAGTCCCACTCACGTTCCAATGGGTTGGTGATCAGCTGCTGAATGAATTGATCGAGCAAATGTCACAAGGCGATCAACAGCAGCGATTCACGCCCGCCCTCATCTTTTGCTTCAATCGAGACATGTGTTGGGAAGTCGCCGAACAGCTCAAAGGTAAGAAGCTGATGGTCGATGGACAACAGGCACAGCTCACCGAGGAGCTCAAGCAACATGACTGGAGCCAAGGAGCCGGGCCTAAGCTGCGACAAGTTCTGCAACGGGGCGTTGGAGTGCATCATGCCGGTCTGTTACCGCGCTACAAGCGAATCGTCGAGTCACTGTTCCAAAAAAAACTGTTGTCGATCACCGTTTGTACGGAAACACTGGCCGCCGGTATCAATCTACCAGCCCGAAGCGTCGTCCTGCCGAATCTCCTTAAAGGCCCACGCGATAAAAAGAAACTGATCGAGCCCAGTAGTGCTCACCAAATGTTTGGTCGTGCCGGGCGGCCACAATTCGACTCGCAAGGTTTTGTGTTTGCCTTGGCACATGAAGACGATGTCAAAATCCTCCGATGGCGTGAAAAATACGACAAAATCCCGGAGGACACAAAAGATCCAGGTTTGCGAAAAGCCAAGAAGGCCTTGAAGAAAAAGATGCCGACACGGCGGACCAATCAGCAATACTGGAACGAGGCTCAATTCGAAAAACTTCGACAAGCTCCGCCTGGTGACCTCGAGAGCCGGGGGCCGTTACCCTGGCGACTACTGGCTTACATGCTGGATGTCTCCCCCGAGGTTGCGCCAATTCGTCAGCTGGTCAATAAACGGCTGATTCATGGCAAGCGTTTGGAACAACAGCAGAAAGCTTTGGATGCCATGCTGATGACCCTCTGGCGAGCTGGTTACGTCGCGCTAGAGCCCAAACCCCCACTCCCCAACACGGAAACTCCATCTCCGCTCGAAACTCCATCTCGCCTCGAAACTCCATCTCCGCTCGAAGAAGCGCCGCCCCCCTATCGTCCTGAGCGAGCGATCCCGACAGAAGAGATGCAAAAGATTCTCGGTTTACGAGGCGTGAACCCGTTGTTTGGGGTGTTCGTGATCAACCAACTTGGCATTGCTGATCATAACGAACGCATTCAAGCATTTGAAAGCATTTTAGAGCTGCCACTTTCTGTCGCGAGGTTCGTAAAAGTGCCCGGCCACGAAGAGCTGCCGCCTGGCGCACTGGCCACCACCCGATTGGATGTGAAACTGCTTCAACTAGGATTGGCCACTGCCGATGAATTAACAGCCAGTGACAGCGAAGATGATGATGAACGGGGGGGTTTGTTCGAAGAAGAGAAACCTCGCCTTTTATCACTTGCCGACAAGCTGAAAAGGCTTTTCGATTATGACTTTCCTGGCGTGCATGACGTGCGAACTTTTCCAGTTTGGGCAGCCGGCGAAATCCTTGAATTCGGTGGCAATTTCAACAGTTACATCACTAGCAAGCGATTACAGAAACAAGAGGGTGTAATTTTCCGTCACCTGCTGCGATTGATTCTTTTAATTGGTGAGTTCGCCCAACTCACACCACCCGACATCTCGCCAGAGCAATGGCAGGCAGAAATCCTACCGATTCGGGACCAGCTGATCTCAATTTGCCGCACGGTCGATCCGAGTAGCGTCGACGAAGTTTTGGCCAGCTCGAAGAACGAAACCTAAGCCCTCGATCAACCGGCTTGAAGGTCTTTGCCAGACGTCATTCACCCTCAATCACATGTTGCGCCCAGGCGGCTGCGCCCAAGACGGCCGAATCGTCACCGAGCTTGGCTGGAACAACGTCGAAAGTGGACTCAAAAGATGGCATCACCCGTTTGTTCGCAGACTTTCGCACCGGATTCACAAATAGATCCGGCATCGCCTCGACCAAGCCCCCGCCAAGTACCACCGTATCCGGCAACAACACGTTGACAAGATTTCCGACGGCGATTCCTATCTGCCTCGCCGCATTCTGCACAATGTCTTTAATCACATCGTCACCGTGCTCAATCGACTCTAAAAGTGCCTTGCTGCGAATATTACTCAAGTCGCTGCCAAACTTTTTCATCAAATAAGGCGCATCCCCACGGTACGCTGCCTGAGTGGCTGCCGACGAAATTGCCAACCGACTTGAAACCGCTTCGAGACAACCGCGGCGGCCGCATCCACAAAGTGGGCCCCCCGAGGTGACCTGCATATGCCCCACCTCCATCGCCGAACCGGTCCGACCGCGAATAATTTCACCGCCATACACGCATCCACCACCGATTCCAGTGCCTGGAAAGACGCCCAAGAGGCAACGCGATTCTCGGCCCGCGCCAAACCGATATTCGCCATATACGCCTGCATCCACATCATTCAAGATGAGTGCAGGACATCCAAATTCCTGCTCGAGTATTTTCTTGAGGTGAACATCTTTCCAACCAAGATTTGGCGAGTCGATAATCACGCCTTCGTCAAGGTCGAGCGGTCCAGGACATCCGATACAGATCCCGCCGAGCTGTTCGGGCGCGAGATCGATGTCATCCAAAGCCGAGCGAATTAGATTGATGATCCGATGCACACCTGCTTCGACACCTTCATGCCCCCGAGTTCGAGTACGATGGCGGCTGAGGCAGCTAAAGCCACTGTCCAACAGTTGGCACAGCATCTTGGTACCACCAAGATCGAAACCGATCCAACATTTCCGTTTGCTGTCGTTGTTTCCCATAGCCGCCATTGTAGAGAGGAAACGGCGGCCTTTCTAGCGGCCCTGAAAGATTCGATCCGTCGAGCATTCAGAATTACGGCGCGACAAACGAGCGAGCTGTTTGGTTAAACGGAAGTTCAACGATCAATAAAGTTCCGCGACCGGGCCGGGAGCGAATCTGCGTCTGGCCGTAGTAAAGCTCAGCACGTTCCCGGATCCCCTCCAAACCAAAATGACCTTCAGCCACATCGTCAATCACGAAACCAACACCCCGATCACGTACGATGACCCTTAACTTCTCTGCCGATGCGGTGATCCGTACGAACGCTTTCTTGACCTGAGCGTGCCGACGAACGTTGGCCAACGCTTCTTGGATAATACGAAAGACGACCCGACCCAGGTCGGCGTCGAAATCCTTCTGGTCCATTGAAGACCGAAGCCGGACGTCCAACCCTTTCTGGCCTTCACCATCAATCAATTGTTGAATGGCCCCGAGCATACCGGATTCTTCAATTAACGATGGTCGGATTTCGCCGATCATGCAACGCCCCTCAACAATCGCCTGATCGACCAACTCGCGAACTCGATCCAGTTCCGGCGGAATGGGTGATTGCGACTGTTTCATGCGACGAGCCAGCGATTCCAAATGCATGTGTGCGGCGACAGCATATTGGATGAATCCGTCGTGGATATCGTGCGAAATCTGCTTACGATCGCGATCTTGCAGCATTAGCAACCGACGCAGCGCTTCCTTCTCCGCGATCAACGCAGAAATCTGACATGCGTCGAGCGGGAAACCTTGAAGCTGCCCCGACGGCTCGATTTCTGCGGCCTGCCTTGGGCTCACCGCCGCCAGCAGACCATTCCAAACCACCGTCGTCCCCTCAGCATCTGCCGACGGAATCAAGATCGTTCTCAGCGTCTTAATCTCCCCCTGCGGATTCACGATGCGGTACTGACAGCTACACCGTTCGCTCACTTTGATCGGTTGGTCGAGACCTTCAATCACTCGTGTGCGATCATCCGGATGAATCCGATCCCAGACTAAATTAACGTCTGACAGGATCTGGCGAGAAGTCAGTCCAAGAATCTCACAGCAACTTTCGCTAACGAACAGAAACGCTATTCGCCCCGCCGCACTTCGCTCGAGCCGATAAATCATGACAGGGGACTGGGGCAGCTCGGAATCATCAGCCGCATCCAGGGGTAAGCCCGGCAACAACTGCTGCAAGCTCGCAAGCTGTTGTTTCAGCTGCTGGTTCTCTCGTTCGAGGTGGGAGATCTTCACGTCTGACCGTTTGATCGGCGTTCACCAGGCTAAGATTGTGAAAAAATGGAGTTTGGCTGTGAAAGCCGTCTCATTCTAACGGCCGTTGAAGACGAAAACAGCCTTTCGCGACAATTGCAAAAACTTTATCTGTCGGAATCTCCATTTCACAACTAAATCGTTGCGGCCTGAGATAAGTTTTCCGGCAGAATCATCTCGCCGGGAGAGCTGACCAATGATTTTTGCCAGTGCGTCGCGAGCATTAAACAATTGATCCCCGAACCGATCCCCAATAAGGCAACTTGTTCATCCGCTTGCACAACGCCGGCCTGACATCCGATAGCCATCGTAATTGGTAACGCAACCGAACCGGTGTTGCCAAGCCATTTGAAAGTCGCGAAGTCATTGTCCGGATTCAGATCAAGTCCCCCCAACATCATCCGTCGATGAGCGGAGCCAACCTGGTGACACACCGATCGATCAATGTCGCGTGGACTCCAGCCTAGCTCTTCCAAGAATTGAGCAAAAGTAACCACGCCAGTGGCAATCCCCTCTCGCATCAAGGCCTCTGAATCGGTCTCCATCAGCGGATTCATCCCACCGCCAACGGCTTCATCCTTGCCGGAATGGCAGAGTTGATGGTGTCGCGTATTTGCCTGAACGGTGGCACCGAGCAAGCGATTGTCTGTCCGACTGGTTTCTCGATCGACAAGCAACATCGCGCAACTACCGGAGCCAATCGTCAGCGAAGCAACCGCCAACTTGATTTGGCTGCGAGTTAATGATTCATTGGAATTGAGCTCGTCGAGAGTCGATCGCATCAGTGGACCACTGTCCTCAGTACCAACCACGAGTCCGGCTTGAATTTGGCCCAATTCGATCATATTGGCAATTTGAACGGCACCGTTCATGAGGCCAAGACACGCATTCGACGTGTCGTAAATCATGCAATCGCTCGGCAACCCAAGTTCATGGTGGACCCGGCAAGCCGTCGCAGGCTCCAGATGGTCACGACAAACGGACGCGTGTATCAACGCGCCGATCTTGCCGGGGTCAATGTCGGCGGCCTCGAGCGCATGTCGACCACTTTCGACACTCTTTTCGCTCGGCAACATTCCTCTCGGCCACACACGCCTTTGCTGTATGCCCGTCATTAACTCCAAACGACCTTCCGGCAATCGGAGTCGACGGTAAAGCGGTTCAAGTCGCCGCTCGATCTCGTCACTCGAAACAATCTGTTCGGGTAGACAATAACCAAACGACTCTAAACAGACCTGTTGATACCGCATCAATAAATTCCTCTTTCATACCAAGCATCGCCGTCGATCAACGGATCGAACGCGCCGGCGGACCATTGCGTCTGGATTGATCGCTACCCATGTTTGATCGCGCCAGGCGAGCTATTCGTACTTCAGCATAGCCGTCGTGCTCAAGACCGTAAACCAGCACTCCGATGCCACCCAATCGGCTCTTCCTAAACGCTTTTGGCAAGATAGGCAAACCCGCTAAATTGACATCGCTAGCCCTGCTTGCACAGGATGTAGGGGGTAAACAGGTCAAGCACGCAAAATATGCGGACTCTATTGCCCTATTGTTAGGATTCGTTACTGTCAAAGGCGACTTACATCTTCTTTCGCGGAGGACACGGCATTCGGCAAATTTCAGGGAGGGTATGACCCCCGACAGAACGATCGATGGAGGTTTTGGCATCACGAAGGGTGCCAAAGCTAATTCGTAGGTTGACCGTCAAGGACGACGCGTCGCTGAGACCACGGCCTCCCGCTGTGGCTTTTCGGCTTATCGCTCACGACGCCACCAAGCGTCGATTCGGTTAACGCGAATTGATCGTAGATTTGCTTTCACAGTCCCAGCAGGATTGGGATCCGCTTCCTCAGTTATTTCTGATGCGAAAGGAATTGTTTCATGTCCAGGAAGCCACTAATTGGTTTGAATTTAGATTTGGTTGCCGCCACGCACAACCACCCCGCTTATTCGTTAATTTGTTCCGGCTATTACGATGCCATCAGCGCAACCGGAGGGCTTCCGGTTCTTATACCCCCATCGGATGACAACGACGACTTGAGCGAAACCCTTGACCGTTTAGATGGATTTGTCCTCGTAGGCGGTCGTGATCTCGATCCACGCAACGACGGTTTCATGCTTCATCCCACAGTGCGAGCGATGGAATCGCGCCGCGAGGAATTCGATCGTCGGCTCTGTCAGATGATCTGCGATCGACACCTGCCGGTGTTTGGCGTGGGCGTTGGCATGCAAATGTTGAATGTCACCATGGGCGGAAATCTGTTCCTCCACATTCCGGAAGATCTGCCGAAAGCGATTCCGCACAAAGATCCACAAGATTCGTCCCATCGCCATGGTTTGGTCGTCGAGCAAGATAGCGTGATGGAGCGTGTCTACGGAGATGGAGAAGTTCGAGTGAATAGCCTGCACCACATGGCCGTTGATGAGATCGCTCCTGGATTCGTCGTAACGGCACGCTGCCCCGATGGGGTTATCGAAGCGATCGAATCGAGAATTGATGGTTGGTTCGCCATGGGGACTCAATTCCACCCGGAAGCTGAATCAGCCTCGGCTTTAGATGTTCGAATCTTCGAAGAGTTTATCTTCGCCGTGAAAGGCGAACCTGCCGAGATGCGCATCGTGGCCTAACCCAGCGTGGAACGATCACCCGCGACTCGTTGATTATCAATCACGCCATGGACGGCGCAAAAATCACGAGTCCCCCTTGATGAACTGTGCGTGAACGGGACGTTTATGACAGCATCTGCCAGAAACGCGTTGCCGCTGGAGCGTCATCAAGCGGCTGATTCTGGCTCGCGACCGATTCGTTACTTCATCGGCCTTGAGTTGATTCATAGCCGTTTGGAAATCGAAGCTGCCCTTGTGAGGGTCACGGGCCAAGGTTTGTCAGCTGACTTACAGGTGATCGATACGGTCACCACTCAGGATCAACGTATTGAACTTGCTCTCTCGGTCGGCGAAAACCAGCAGACGACCTCAGAGGCTGCCTTATTTAACGAAGCGGCCCAATCGGCCTACCTGACAGAGGCGGCGGCTGATCTGGTGCATTCGATCACCGCTCGCTTCAAATTAGACGACGGACTCATCCTGGCTTGCGTCTTACACAACTTCGGCATTTGGTTCAACGACCCAGTCGATGGCTATCATTACTTGCCGCGGTGTGACACGTCGTTACTTTCCAAAATCACAGGCTTAACCATTATTGATGATCTGCCCGGCCGAGATCGAGCCTACGGAGGTCATGGAGGTCCTGTGGAAGCCATCGGAATTTGGATGCTTTTGGCGGACCGCGGCCAGATCCCCGGCCGACGCATCCGGGCGGTCGTGCAATTCGATACCACGTTACGATTATTGCTGCTACCACCTCGGCAGCCGCTCCAAATCCCCAACCATTTAATCTGTCATGAACTAGGGCCGGGCCAATCGCTGCTCGACCAAATCCTGCTTGAGCTCGTCGACGAGTCCGTTTCCGACCCATACGGCAAATTGGCCGTCCAAGGACGGCATCGTCCCACCCTGCTGCAACGATGGGAGCAACTGTTTAATGAGACGAGTTCCAACTGGTCACCCCACGGTCCTGCGACCGATCCATGGATCCAAGTCTTGCGCGACTGGTCACAAACACAATCGATTTCATTGCATGATGCACTTTGCACGGCCATTCAGATGCTGACTGGTCGCTTGGCTCAACATGTCAAACACGAATTACCTCGATCTCAGCCAGTCGGCCAAATCATTCTCGCGGGGGCCGGACACACCAATGCATTTTTCGTTCGAGAACTGCAACAAAGATTACCGGAAGTGGAGATCGCATTTCTCGAACCAGACAAAATACTCCCAACTCCGTCTCTAGGAGCCGCAGCCGCCGCCGTCCTGGGCCAACTTCATCTGGACCAAATTCCTGGCAATTCGCCCGCATTGACCGGAACGGATGTCCCCCGCGTTCTCGGCCGTTTGACTCCAGGCAACCCGGCCAATTGGCACGAAGTGCTGGCTAATTTAGCGAAAACCCTGCCGGCCAAGCTTCCGTTGCGCAGCGCGATCTGAGGCAGCGCGATCTGAATTTGGCCCGCGGCTTCAATTCAGGCTAACCCCGCAAGAAAGCAAGATGGGCGATCCGCTGCCCAGCCTTTCCATCCCAATATTTTGCGACCGCTGACGTCGAATTCAGGAAACGCCAGCGGGGATAACTGCCGAGCGACGCCACGACAACGTCACTCCTTAATCCAGTCGCGCGCTTCATCAATGCGGCTGGAATCAAAGTACTGGATTTTTGCGGTGGTAAATGGCTTACAGAACATCGCCATTCCCGCTTCCCACTTCGATTCACCGACGATTGCAATCCGTTCGATATCATGCCAATGCTTGCAGTCGAATTTGATATCTTCCCACATGGCACCCGCCGTCCAACCATGAAAATCATGCATCTGGAAGAGGATGTGAAGCTTGCCGTGCGCTTTGATATGGGCATCAATCGCAGGTACAAGTTCTTCATAGTTTTCTTTGGTCAGCTTGCCCGTGGCGCTCACTTCAATCACGTTACCGACCGTCTTAATTTCGATCCCATTCATCGTTCGAACACCTTTTCTAGCTAAGCATTTTTGTGATCCAGGGCAGCCTGCAGTTTCTCTTCGTCTTCGTGAGTCAGCGAAGTCTGCAACAATTTGCCCCCATACTGCTGCAACTCCTCAACGACTTTGTCTGGAGTCGCTTTTCGCACCAATACGAACAATACCGATGAATTGGGCTTCATCGCATCGGCCAATTCCTTCATGTAATCATCACTGATCCCTACATCGGAGAGGGCTCCCGACAGCCCACCTGCCGCAGCTCCAACCGCTAGACCGAACAGCGGATTGAGAAAGATCATACCAACTAGCGTCCCCCAAAAACCACCGGTCACGGCGCCCATGGCTGTGAGATTATGAGCTTGGTGAAGCTTAATTTTTCCGTTTTCATCCTTTACCGCCACGACGGCATCTTCCATATCAATCAAGTATTCTTGTTGCAATTTGACTAACGCCAAACGAACTTCTGTTGCCTTGTGCGGATCGTCGTAAGCGATGGAAACAAAGTCTGCCATGGGTTCTTCTCCTCGATTCTAATGACTATTAACTTGAAATTGCCGAATTACGACAAAGGAGCGGAGCCAACCAGGAAAATTTCCCGTTCCCATTCAATTTTTTTTCACGGAACGGGAACAAATGGACCACTCACCAAGCCGAGTTCTCGCCGGCCAACTCGCCGGCCAACTCGTGACCAGAAAATGGTTGGCATAGCGGGGAAATGAAATTAGGGAGTATTTCAACGTCTGTTACTAAATCGACCCACGCGATCTCGTCTGGCAACCCGCGCGTCAGCCCTGATCGCCGACCGTTATTGACCAGTGCACACATCGACCGTTGCAGATCAAACATGCTTTTCCTGAATCTTGTCGCGGGGGGTCCGAAACAACCTTCGAAACCCAAGCCGACAGGCCTTCCACACAAATCAGAAAAACTCCAGGTGAGAGCCTAAACTCTCAATGGGTGGAGGATCCTGCCCATCTGCTCGCTGTGAGTCTCGGCAGGATTCAGCCCTTAATGTAGCCAGATTAGTGCTACTGAACAGGGCCATGACTCGCATTCAAGGGCAGGCCCGATCAATTCAACCGGAAACGAGCGTAGACGGGGTTATGATCAGATCCGCCTGACTCCACCGTACCGTCCAGAATCTGGTAGGAGCCCGTTACGAATGATTTTGCCATCGCCGGCGAAGCGAAGATAAAATCGATCATCGATTGGTAGGGCCGGCGATTGTACGTCACACGATCCGACTGACCATCGAGCAGCGACTGAAGCGAGTTTTGGGGGGAAGCCAACATACGTGAGATCGTCGCACTTTCCAGCGTATCGTTGAAGTCTCCGCAGAGCAGGATACGAGCGGTCGGATGATTGGCGACTGCATCGTCATAGATTTTGCGAATCTGAGTCACCTCGGAAAGCCGGATGGGTTCAGCGGCCTCACGACCACCCGAGTTACTTTTGAGGTGGACGACCCAAACTTCGAACGGAGCTCCATTCCGAGGGAGAATTTCAACTTGCAACAAGTCGCGGCTCAGTCGTCGAGGCTTGCCGCGGGCATCGACAAACGTTTTGTGACGATGAGACGAGACGCGACCAATTGGCACGCGTGAGAGGAGGGCCACGTCGATACCGCGTGCGTCGTTTCCTTCCAGCAAGACGACATGGCGATAGCCGGACTTCGCCAAGAAAACATCCACAAAACGTTGCAAATAGCCGCGTGACTCAACCTCCTGCAACGCGAGTACATCCGCGTTCATCGCACGAATTCTAGCTGCCGCTTTGGCCAACTGCGCTCTCGGCTTCGCCGCGGTCGATTCGTCTGATCGATAAGGGTCATCACGATCGTCAAATAAATTGAGGAGATTAAAGCTACCAACCGTCAGCTCATTTTTCGCTGGCGGAACGTTCGACGCTGCTGAAATCGA
This sequence comes from Pirellulaceae bacterium, assembly GCA_029243025.1. Classification (NCBI taxonomy): domain Bacteria; kingdom Pseudomonadati; phylum Planctomycetota; class Planctomycetia; order Pirellulales; family Pirellulaceae; species Pirellulaceae bacterium. Next base: position 28,196 of record JAQWSU010000005.1, read on the forward strand.
AACGAATTCTGGCAACTTGTCCAACACCTGGATCTGCTCTGGAGCACTGACAACGATCTGGGGCACGTCTCGATAAAGCGACACTCGACCTCGAACGCGAATGAGTTTGTTTTCGTAAAGAGTTTCCAGGTCGGGTTGAAACTTTGCCATCGCATCTTCAAACAGAACCACACTGAAGACATCTCGTCGTTGACGATCGAAATTCAAGAAATGAACACGTTTCGCATGGCCCACTCGCAGAACTCGGCCCACGACCGCGGCCGTGCGACCGATGACTGACTCCGCGTTCTCCCAGGAAACGACAGGCAATCCCTCATCGGGCCGAATCGGTGGATCCGCATTCACGCACTGCCCCACGACCAACAGGAATGGGAGGCAGAAACAGGGGATAAAACGATTTTTCTTTGCCATCATCGCAGGATGCCACTCAACTTATCACTGTTCTTCACAACTTGTGAATCGTCGATTTAAGCACAAGCATCGTACAATTACCAACTACAAATTTTTCCGAAACGGCTCAGACACGTTCAAAACATGGAGAAACCCTTAACGGGCGAGAAAGCGAAGTACTTGGGCCGCGATATCAACGTCTAGCGTGCGCGCGAGGGCGCGCCAACCAGGAACCGCATTCACCTCTAAAATGTACCTCTTACCGTCATTTCCTGGCAGCACATCGACGGCGAGCAGTGGCGCATTGACGGCCTCTGCAGCCTGAAAAGCGATCTGGGTCAGAGATGCGTCCACATCAATTCGCTCGGCTTTTCCGCCGAGACTGATATTTGTTCGCCAGTCATCAACGGTCTTTCGTTTCATTCCGTATATTTCTTTTCCGATCACCAACAAGCGTAAATCGTAGCCAGGATTCGCAATAAATCGCTGCAAATAGATGACCGCTCCGATGCTCGTCAAAGCCTTGAATGTTCGCCAAGCAATCGCCGCATCCGTAATGCGAGTAATCCCCTTCCCTTCGCTGCCGAATAACGGCTTCACCACCACATCCTGTCCCAACGACTGAAACCCACGCATTGCATCGTCCACCGTTTGGGCCACCCTGGTGGCGGGGGTGGTTAAACCCGCCTCTTCAAGTAACGCCGATGCAAGATATTTGTCGATGGCGATTTCAAGGCAACGGGGCGGATTAACGATGCGTCCCCCTGCCGCCTGGAGCCGGTGCAGGGCATTCATCCTAAAAACAATTTGTTCCAACGTGCCGGGCGGCATCGATCGAACAAGAATCGCATCGAAGTCGCTCAAATCAACGTTGTCAGCCGCCTGAAACCAGGGCGAGACATCACCAAATCCCACGCCAAGCGTCGTAAAGGGCAAGGCCACCATCTGACTGCCACAACTTTCGGATGCTCGTTGCAAGTCACGAAAGTACCAACTTTCGGCAGCTCCCAAGACAGCAACCCGCATGTTATCCGGCACTAAACAGAGCCCCCCAAAAACGAGGCAGCGAGAATATCGTGCCGCGTCGCACCTGCCTGATGAACTCGCCCGCTCTCAAGATTGATCAGGCGAATCACGGCTGGACTGAAAAGGTGCGGGTCAATTTTATAAAAGTCGTTGTCGTAGCGGGCAAAGATTTCTGAGAACGGTTCACCAAAATCAGAAGAGGCACAACTAGGCACTTGATTGACAATCTGAGCAAGTGCATCATCATCACCCTGCACCCACAGCGTGACACAAGCACCATACAAAATGGCGTCGTTGGTCCTGCCAATGCCCGCCAGATCGTTCGCGGCGACCGGTGGTAAGGGAGCGACTCCCCAACCGCTGCGGATTTTAAAAAGATCAAAGCCAATTTCATACAATTTGTGCAACGCCGTTTCAACACTTCTTGCCACAATCTGCAAGTTGCCGGCTTGGCTTGAAGTCGGAGCAACACATAACTGCACTTCACTAGCAGCCACACCACAGCGACTGGCAATCCATTCGGTCACCTCTTCCGTTGGCAAAGTCGCCGTCTCCAGGACTCCGATCGCGTTATCCGCTGCTTCTCGACAATTGAGTCGCTCGAACAACTCTTCAGAACCTGCCGCCGCTCGCATGGGCCCGGACCCCATCGCAAAATAATTGGGCGGATTGATCTGCCATCCGGCGTATTGTGAAGCCATACACGCTGCCACAGGATGATCCGTCATCACTTGAACTGAAGTCCCAGTGGCGGGGATGTTTTCGTCAGACTGCAAGAAAATATCAGCCAGTCCCGACGTGCACACCCGAGCGAGTTGCAGGCCCGCCGCTAATCCACCCTCATGGTCCACGCCAAAGTCCCAAAGCTTCGCCTGATTGGGCAAGCGATGGGCGCCTACACGCAAAACAGAGGCTTGGGCGGCGATATTCTTACAGAGTTCGGCGGCACGTCGATTTAATTTCATGCCGACATCATGAATCACTGACCGAATCACCGCAAGCCGGCGGCTCCCGGGTTAATTCAGAACCATCCAGCGCCTAGAATACTCATCCGTCCCGTTATCGCCGGATGCCTTCAACAGCGTGGAGACTCCTCTATTGTCCACTCAGACGATTGAAAACTACATCAAGACGATCTACCAGATTTGCTCCGACAATCAGAGCGAACTAGCCGCCACCGGTGCAATTGCGGCAGCTATGCATGTCTCGCCGGGAACCGTCACCAGCATGCTCAAAACACTAAGTCAATCCGGCATGGTGACTTACACACCGTACGAGGGGGTTCGGCTGACCGAGTCCGGAAGGGCACTCGCTTTGAGAATCGTTCGGCGACATCGGCTGATCGAACTCTTCCTCGTACACACGGTCCGCTTGACTTGGGATGAAGTTCATGATGAAGCCGAAAACATGGAACACGCCGTCAGTGATCTGCTGGTGGATCGGATCGATGCGTATTTGAATTATCCACTCGTTGATCCTCACGGAGATCCGATTCCCCGAGCAGACGGCACCTTGCCCGATGCGACCAGTCATCGCTTGGCAAGTTGCGATACGGGTGTGAAATTCCGCTTGGTCCGAGTGCTCGATCAGGAGCCACAATTCCTGAGATACTTGAGTGAAATTGGACTGCCACTGGGCGCCGAGGGACGAGTGACCGCAAATCGCCTGGAAGCAGGAGTTGTGACGGTGGCGATCAATGAGCAAGAAACGTCTTTGGGACGTGAAACGGCAGAAAAACTTCTCGTGGCACCCCTCCCAACCGAGTAGATCAAGGGGTTTGGACACCGAGCAATTCCCGGTCGTCCAGGACTTCCATTAAATCGCCCAAGTCCACACCTTCGCTGGCTGCATCCGACCACATTTGTTTGACCGTTGCCACCTCGTAACGCGGTGTGACCGCCATATAGGCCCCCTTGAAAACCTTCGTCGAAACAGCTCGCTGGTTAAACCACCGGTCCGCAAGTGCCAAAGCGAGACCACTTGGTATCTGCCCACGATCGATCCGACGATTCTTACCCAACACCCGCAAGACGATGGTTCGGGGATTAACTTCGACGACGAAGACGGTCGTTTGTTTCAACGTCAACTCTGTACCTTCCACAAATTCCGTCCCATCATCGACAGCTTTCCAGAACTCACTCACATAGTCTTGGAGCATCGCGAATCGATCAACCATCGCCTCCTCTTTCGCACCCAAAGGAATTGAACGTAACTGCTGCAACAAATCTTCGCCCCGTTCGGTTCCTTGCTCGCTGAGTGCGCGATGTGCCTCAATAAGTAAGCGACGAGCTACTGCAACCTGCCCTGGAGTCAGTTCGATCACGTTCGCTGGATCGGCTGCCATCTCGAGCGAATTCGGTCGGTTCATTTCAGTATCAAGCGATTCCACCGCACTGGATAAAGAAGAACGCTCCTGCCGATCGGCCATTTTTGGTTCGGCCATTTCTTGCCGGGGCTTCGCACTGACTCCAGTCGACGTCCGGATAGATGACTCGATCTTCATTCGAGACTCTTCCGAATCGGATACGGCGGCCGCTGCTTCGCTGCTGTCGGAAACCGGGGTGCTCTCTTCATAACGATCGGACGACTCGGCTACCGGCAACGGTGAATTCAGTCCAACTCGCAACGACGTAGGATCCAGCTGCAGTATGAACCAACAAGCAGACAACATCCCTACGAAGCAAATACCGATCAAAATGAATGCCAATCGAGCGCTGACTTTCTGCTTTCGCCAGACTCGTTGGCGCGTGATTTCCCGCACCGCGGGAGAAGCACTCGAACGGCAAATCGTCGTCAACTCTTTTGACGACTCAACCGAACGCTGTCTGACCGCAGCCGAGTTGGTAATCGGCGGCGTCTGTGTTGGCGGCGTCTGTGTTGGCGGCGCTGGAACTGCCAGAGGCTCGGCAGCCAATGCAGCTTGTCGCGGCGGCGAATTCACATCCGCAAGAGGTGCCATCGGATCCAAACGGGCCCCCAAATCAGGTTCCGCGATCCCGACTTGGATTGCATCAAACTGCGATGTCTGATCTGAGACGAGACTCGCATCATACTGCGCCTTCAACTGCGGGTCAGCAAGAGAACTTCGACCTCGTTCGATTTGATCAAGCAACTGTTTCCACGCCTGGATGTGGGGCCCAGGCTTGACGTTTCGGACAGTTAACTTGGCGCGATGTGCCGCCTTTTGAATGACATCCAGATCCGCTTCAAACAAATTCAAACTTAGCAGACCGTAAAAACTGGTAGGTGCACCGGGCAACCCCAGCCAATCTCGATATGGATCAAACTGCAAATGCGGCATGGTTTTTCTTTGATCGAAAATGAAGGCGACTGCTTCAATCTTAATTTCCCGCTCCTAACAAAGCGAACAATGAAAGCTCATGGCTCCACAGAAACAGTTTTTTTGGCTCCTGACAACCAATGCAGCCGGCCAAAACGACAGCATTTTCCCCCAGAAAAACGAAGCGAAAACCGCCAAGTCGTTTCAAAATCGATTCCACTGATAAGATGATCGGTTCGAGTTGCCGATTTGGGATCCAATGCAGAAAACCTGGATGTTCGACCGACTCGTAACTCCGCATTCGGGCCACTCCCACCATCAAGAGAACACTTACTTGAAGATCTCAAGTAGCTTTTTCCCTTGCCCGATAAGTTGATCGGGTGACCCCGCTTCCGCCATCAACTGCTGCTTGATCAAGTCCAGTTGCTCATCACCGATTTCAAGCGATTCGAGTAACTCCCGCTGGTCCTCCATCAGATTCCTCTGCAAGGATCCCAACTCACGTTCGATCACTCGATTTCCTCGTTCGATTAATTCCCGTTGCCGCTCGACCAATTCAGCCTTAATCGCGGCATTCAGCGACGAAGCGATTTGGGTCCCCAAATCAGATTTCAGATTCCAGCGAGGCTGCTGGAGTTTTCCGGAGATAGAAAGCACCGCGGAAAACTGGTTGATCTCGCGCAAACTTTGCAGACGATCACCCGAAAGATATTTCGAATACTTCGGGCCAAGATGTGGCCGAAGATCTAATTCGCGCTGGCTCAGCTTGACCCAGCCTTGCAGCTCTTGGTCAACGACTTGAATTTCAGCACGAATGGCCAGCGTACCGGGAGCAATCTCCACTGCAAACTGTTGCCGATTGCCCAACACACGACCAGTTTGCTGGAGTGCCGGAATATCGATCACATAACGATCAATAGGGAGTTGGTGTCGACGATCGATGGTTGCGGTACCCACCAGATCGATCGCTCCCCGGGCTCTGACTTGCACGATCGTCGGCCTGCTGTGTCGCTTGGACTGGGGAGTCAATTCGGCAATTTGGCCAACAAAGTAAAAAGGATCGTTGCCAACTGTCCCACGACCGTCGAGCAGTAACTTTCGCACCAAGAAATCCGGAGTTGCATGATACCCCTGGAACAGCACGCTTAACCCGCGAGTCGCTTCATCTTGGTCCGCGGCCGCTTCCCCAACATCACCGGTCAATTCTCGCGTCAATTGTATCCATTGAAACGCCTTGACCAGACGCTCTGACCAGACTGGCCCCAGTAAATAGTCATTGATCGATTCCGCATCCAATGCATCAACATGGAGCTTTTCTCGCACGTAGGCAACATCATGTGCCTTCGCTTCCACCAAGGCCTCCCTATCCAGTTGCACTTGTCGGTGAAGAGCCTCCAATTGTTGTCTTGTTTCTGAGGTCTCGCGTCGCAACTGATGAATCCGTTCCACGGCAGGTTGGACAAGCTGTAGATTTTCAAGAGGACGTTCAACAATTCGTTCTACGTCGTCTTTTAGCTTCTGTCCCTCCGACTCAATCTGCTTACCCCGCAGTCGAAGTCGCTCATATTCGATTGGCCAGCGTTGCCTCAGTTCGCGGGACAATCGAATCGTGTGCAAATCACTTTCGAGATCTTGCTTAAAGGCACCTAATGATGAATCAAACCATGCTTCACCTCGCTGCTTGACTCGGTCAATGACGGACTCTCCACCTTTTCGATCGGAAGCCTCAAGCGCCCCGCTTTCATCTCGCCCCGTCTGCAAACGAAGCCCACTCACACGTCCCTCTCGAACAATCAGCTTTCGACGCAAAGCCGCATCGGTCTCCAAATCCAAAACAATCTCATCTGCCTCGAAAAGATTCTGCTGATCATTTCCAGGATCAGCGAACAGCAATCCTTGTAAGCTAATCTGCGCCGCCCCAAGATCAACCTTCACCACAGAGACGTCCACTCGCGAACCCGTGGCTGACTGACCACCGTACTTGATTACGAGATAGAGCAACGGTCCCAAGGAAAAGTAAAGGGCGGCCGTAATCGTCAACAAGATCACAACGCGAGGAATAATATATTGCCAACGTATCATCGGTCACTCCCCAGCGGTCTCAACAGGTTGGTGGACCGCTGCGCGTCGCTTTGCGAGATAATCGAACAGCGTCTCTCCCAAATGATAGACGGGATAAAACAAAGCAATTCCCAGTAAAAGACCACCGATCACCACGGTATTGTTCAAAGAGGTCCAAGGCACGATTGGCAGCTGGTGCCAAGCAGCTAAACGAACGTAGGAAGCCGGGTGGCCCAACACACGAAGCCCAATTGCGTGAGTTAGTGGATCGAGACTTGTAGCGACCAGGGAGACCAGAAATGTTGTTGTCAGCCCCACTCCCAGATTCACCCGCAGCGTGAACATCAAGATGGTGAGCGAGACGGCAATCAGGTTACCCTTTGGCAACAAGCCAATCATCAGCCCCAAAGCGATCCCCAACGCCATTTGTCGGGGCGAATTCTCGTGCGAAAAAATTCGTAACAGATCTCGAATCGGCTTGAAGTAACGCAGAATCATTAGGGAACTCCGATCATTTTCGGCGAACTGTAGTCGATTGTCGGGTCTGAGTTGTAGCCCAAGTTTTTTCATGTCCCTCGCTTCGACCAACCGAGCAGGGCCAAATCGGGCTCCGTGCACGGCTTAAAACAGCGAAAAAATCGCCCAAGCGAGCATTTATTAACTGGATTGAGCTGCCAGTTGAGCGACCAAGGGAAGAATTTGCCATCAAAACCGGATTCAGCCCATCATCCGGCAGCTGGACACCCCTAAATCACTCTTTCGCCCCATTCCACCTCAATAAACAGCTCGGGGACGACGGACAGATCGTAGGCTTTCCCTAAACAGCAGGCGCTTTTGACATCGCAACGGCCAACGAAAACAAGATTGCATTCTGACCCCCCCCCCCGTGTGAGGTGGGTTCGGACACTCGTCCGAGCCCGCCTTTTTTTGTGCGCCGACCATTGGCTGCCGCAAATTAAGAAGAGAGCTGGGTTCTACCGACTTCTCGTCGCGTCGCCCATTCGTTAAATTCTTGCTGTCGGCGGTCTGCCCACCACCCATAATTCACGGCTTCAAGACCACTGGCGGAACAAATCGAGAAGTTGCATGCCTACCAAACGCAAGCCAACGGGCTGCATCATTTCTTGACACAACGGTATATCTTAGGTACGAACACCGAACCGCTGTTCATTTGAGAAAACATCAGTCGTCCGCCCCAAGGTGAATGAGATGCTCGTTACTTTTGAACCAAATCAAGTGGAATGGCCGCAAGACCCTCCCCTGGCAATCGTTAATGCCGAATTCGAAGACTTCGATGACGACGGCGAAGACGACGAAGATTTCCACGATGACGACTTTGATGACGACTTTGATGACGACTTCGAAGAGGAAGAAGAAGAGAAATTCGATTACGGCGAGCACGAGTTTGATGCGAATCCGAATGATCCATCAAAAGACAAAAGCAAAGATAAGAGCGGGGGATTTGAAGAGGACGAATAACTCTTCCGCGGAATCACTGAAATACCATCCACCATCGAGATCCAACAGACATGAGTTCGTCGCAAGACCCAACGAAGCGTCCCGCCAAAGAGGCGCCAACGGGCTTTCATGCCGACCAGTCTCAAGATGAATTCGATTTCGAATTCTTCCGAGATGTGTTGAAACGCAGCGATGCCAACTCGGATGTCATGCGTCGCCAGGCGGAACTATTGGCACGTCGGGGTGAGTTCCAAGAGGCTTTGCAACTCGACCTGAAACTCGTGGAACGTTTCCCAAAAGATTATTTAGTGCGTTACAACTTGGCTTGCAGTCTGGCCATGGCCGGGGAGACACAACAATCCATTGCAGCGCTCACACAGGCGATCGACTTGGGCTATGACGACTTCGCTCATATCGAAGCGGATTCGGATCTCGACGCCCTTCGAGACGAATCCAGCTTTCAAGAACTGCTACGGCGGCACGGTATCAGTGACCTCGAGGCATGATTGGCATTGCGGATTTTCATGCCGTAGCGTGGCACGAGCACGCTTTTTCGATGTAGGGATCAGCAGCAACCGTGCGACTCAGTTCTGTCGATGAAACCGGCTAGACAATCCGCGTTCTTCGAACTCAATCTTTGATTAACAATGCAGGCAATAAGTCGACAGCCATGTTTTCAACCGACACGTGATCGGCTTGCAAACCGGGCGCAGCTCCAAGTAGAAGCTCATGTTTGAACCGGCTCCCAACAACGTCAGCTTTCCAAAACTCGAACTCGATATCTTGGAGTATTGGAAAGAGAATTCGATCTACCAGCAGTCGCTCAAGCAACGTCAAGACGCCCCGGCATTTGTCTTCTATGAGGGCCCCCCCACGGCCAATGGCATGCCGCATCCGGGACATTGCCTGACACGAGCGATCAAGGACCTCTTCCCACGTTATCGAACCATGCGGGGCTACCGATGCGAACGCAAAGCGGGTTGGGACACGCACGGCCTGCCGGTGGAAGTTGAAGTTTGCAAGGAATTAGGGATTCATTCCAAAGAAGAGATTGAAGAGTACGGAATTGAGCCATTCATTCAAAAATGCCAGCAAAGCGTCTGGCGTTACATGCAACAATGGGAAAAACTGACGGATCGCCTCGGCTTTTGGGTCGATCTTGACGACGCCTACGTCACCTACCATCAAAGCTACGTTGAAAGCGTTTGGTGGTGTCTCAAGCACCTCTTTGATCGAGGTCTGCTTTACCAGGGTCATAAGATTGTTTGGTGGTGGGCACAAGGTGGCACAGCATTGAGCAGCGGTGAAGTCGGGCAAGGCTATCGCGAGGTAGCAGACCCGAGTGTGTTCATCCGATTTCCCCTTCTGGATGAGACGGGACAACCGTCGGACACAAGTCTGTTGGTTTGGACGACCACCCCATGGACCTTACCGAGTAATCAATTCGCAGCCGTTCATCCAGATTTGGAATATGTGACGGTCATCGACAACGAGAGCCAGCAACAGCTGATCGTTGCAAAAGCGTTAGCTGAGACCATCGGTGAGAAGGTGAAGCATGAATTGGAAGTTGTCGCCACATGCAGCGGCCGAGATCTGATCGGACGTCGTTACCTGCCCCCCTTCGACTACTACCACGCGGAACAGGGAGAGTCAGTCGGACAACGCAAGGATGGAACGACAGGAGTTAAATCGTGGCATGTCATCGGCGCTGACTTCGTCACCATCGATAGCGGGACCGGCATTGTCCATCAGGCACCCGCGTTTGGTGAAGTCGACTATGAGGTCCTCATTGAGCAACAAGAGCGTTACGCCGAGGGTGAAGGGCCAGAGTTAATTTGTGCGGTCGGCCCCGACGGTAAATTCACGGCTGATGCGCCCAAGTATGAAGGACGATGGGTCAAAGAATGCGACAAGGACATTTCGCGTGAGCTCCGGGAACGAGGCTTGTTATTCCACCAAGAACAGTACCTGCACGATTACCCGTTTTGCTGGCGTGCTGAAGAAGATCCTCTAATTCAGTATCCGCGACGCAGTTGGTTCGTCCGAACGACACAGTACAAAGACCAACTTCTCGCAAACAACCAACAGATCAATTGGCTACCCGATCACATTCAAGAAGGACGATTCGGTAATTTCCTGGAGTCCAACGTTGATTGGGCTCTATCTCGCGAACGTTATTGGGGCACCCCTTTACCCATCTGGGTCTGTGAACAGACCGGCAAGATGGAAGCATTTGGAAGTTATGACGAGCTTTTGGAGAAGCCCGGAGTGTCAGGCACCGAAGTTTGGCAGGCAGCCAAGGCCAAGAACAACGATCTACCGGATGATTTGCGTGTTCACAAGCCTTACATCGACGAAGTCACTTACGATTCGCCCTTCGCCTCAGGGGCGAAGATGCGTCGGGTCACAGAAGTGATCGACTGCTGGTTCGACTCAGGCGCCATGCCTTTTGCTCAATGGGGCTACCCTCACCAAAACCGCGAGGCATTTGAAAACCAATTCCCGGCAGACTTTATCAGTGAAGCGATCGATCAAACACGGGGCTGGTTCTACAGCCTACTGGCGATCAGCACTCTGATGTTCGGGCCCGACGAACAGCATGAAGACAATGCCACGCCACATGCTTTTCCGCATCCCTATCGAAACTGCATCGTGCTCGGTCTGATGCTCGGCGAAGACGGTGCGAAAATGTCGAAAAGCAAGCGTAACTATCTCGCACCGGATGAGATCTTTGATCAATATGGTGCCGACGCACTGCGTTGGTACTTCTTTGCCAATCAGGCACCTTGGACGTCCATCCGCTATAGCGAACGATCTATCAAAGACAGTATCCCCGAATTCTTACTACGACTTTGGCACGTTTACAGTTTCTTTGTAATTTACGCCAACATCGACGGCTTTGATCCGGGGGAGCGACTGAACGGCCAAGTCGACCAAGTCGACCCCGACGAACTCGTGGAAGCTCAAGGCTTTCAACCAATCGCACAACGGGCTGAACTCGACCGCTGGATCCTCAGTGAACTCAATAAGACCTGCACTGACGTGACCGAAAAGATGGATGCCTACGACAGTTTCAACGCGTGTGCCAGTATCACCGCTTTTGTCGATGCATTAAGCAACTGGTATGTGCGCCGCAGCCGTGATCGTTTCTGGAGCAGTGACAAGGAGTCCCAAGAAAAACTAGACGCATACTGGACGCTTTACGAATGCTTGATCACAACCAGCAAAATCATCGCACCGTTCGTCCCTTTCCTGGCAGAACATCTTTGGCGAAATCTGACGAACGTGTTTTCTGATGGAGCAAGGGAAAGCGTCCACCTGTGTGACTTCCCGGCCGCCAACACAGACGCAGTTGACGAAAAGCTTTCGCACCAAATGCAATTAGCTCGTGAAATCTCCTCGCTCGGTCGCAGCGCGAGAATGAACGCGAAACTCAAGGTGCGACAGCCACTCGCGAAAGTTGAAGTCATCTTAGCGAATGACGACTACCTGGATTGGCTACAGAATCATGTCAGTTTGATTAAGACAGAATTGAACGTGAAGGAAGTCGAGTTCACTCGCGATGCAGAAACGTACATCAGCTACCAGATACAGCCGAATTTCAAGCGATTAGGGCCGCGTATCGGCAAGCTGATGCCCGCCGTCAAGAAACTGCTTGGCGACTCCGACGGCGGAGTTTTGATGCAAGAACTGGAGCAACACGGCAAAATCACTTTATCATGCGAAGGCCAGGAAATTGCTCTCGACAACGAAGACATTCAAATCCGGCTACAAGCCAGAGAAGGCTGGGCGGCCGCCCAGGGAACCGAATGCGTCGTGGTGCTCTCTACAGAACTGTCTGATGAGCTCCTGCGAGAAGGCTTGGCAAGAGACGTCGTGCGTCTGATACAGGATCAACGCAAACAGGCCGACTGCCAGTATACAGATCGAATTCGAGTTGAAGTGGCAACAGAATCGGACGAAGTTGGCACAGCCATCGTCGAGAATCTGGAGTACATCCAGAACGAAACTCTCGCCAGTCAGCTCGATGTCGTGACAAGCGGAGAGGGCGAGGAGCTGGAGATTGGCTCCCATCAATTAAGAATCCAGATTGTTGTGGAGTAATCGGGTGAGCAATGAATCTGGCTGCCGCCTCGCGGTACTCATCTCCGGTGGCGGCACCACGCTACAGAATCTAATCCAGAAGGTTCAGGCCGGAGAACTCGCAAACATCGAGATCGCGAAAATCATTTCTAGCAGCGAGAAAGCGGGCGGATTGGAGTTTGCCAAGCAAGCAGGCATTCCTTTCCAAGTGGTGCGGGCAGGACGGCAGCCCGACGCCGAGAATTTCAGTCGCCAGATCTTTCAGCCGCTACGCGAAGACAAAATCGATCTGGTCATGATGGCTGGCTTTTTGAAACACGTCTTAATCCCCCCCGAGTTCGAGGGACGCGTGCTCAACATTCACCCATCATTGATCCCCGCATTCTGCGGCCAAGGCTATTATGGCCAACGCGTACACACAGCGGTGCTAGAACACGGAGCCAAAGTAACTGGCTGTACGGTACACTTTGTCGACAACCAATACGATCATGGCCCGATCGTTTTGCAACGTGCTGTCGAAGTCAAAGAGGACGACACGCCATCCAGCTTGGCCGCCCGAGTCTTTGAGGAAGAATGTCAAGCCTACCCCGAAGCAATCCGACTCTTCGCCCAGGGGCGACTTCGGATTGACGGCTCACGCGTCGTCGTGGACTCGTGAAAAAAATTTGAGTCACTGGTTACCGCAGTTGCTCAACATCAACCAGAGCATTCACGAGTCGGCTTCCGCCCGAGCTTCCTGAATAAGCTTGAATGCCCTGTTTCAAAACGCGAATCCCAAGCTCACGATTTCCGCGGACTACTAATTCCTCGGCCACTAATTGATATAAAGCCACACTTGCCTGCTCACTGTGCGTCGCCGAGAATTCGGTCAGAGCAGGCAAGACCAAAGACAAGTCGGCCTGACCCAAATCGATCTCGTGATAAAATCGCAACGCTTGAACCTGATCTAAATCGTCCAACGAACGACTCTGAACCACCTCGGTGCAGATTTCCAGAAAACTGTCCGAATGAATTGCTGGCTGCATCTGAGCCGCCATGAAATGAATAATCAAATGAGAGAGTCGTGTACGATGCTGGTCCGCAGGCGTCAGAGCCTCGTTTTGTGAAAGCAACTCAAAAACATGATCTGTTTCCATCACGACTGCTGTTAGCTTTGCCGAGTTGATCGGGTGACGATGCTTTTGCCAGGTGGCAAATTCCTTCGACACAATCTCATTCAGTGACTCGAAAGTCGATTGCTGCATGGCAAGCGGTGAGACCGGCTTCGCAGCGACTTTCTTCAGCCCAACCAGATGTTGTTGCAACGACGCAAGTGAGTCACTGAAGGAATGGGGCGTCATCTTCGAGTACTGATTTGCAGCGAGTGCGACCAGCCCGACCATAACGGCCGGCATCAAGCTGCGGAGGTGCGAGTTTTTATTACGACCCATTTCAAATCTCCTCAACTACTTTCTGATTCATTACAGGACGACCTACAGTCAGTAAAACTGTAGCTTATCGCTGAAATCAGGACGGCCTCCATTGCCAATCGCCAAGGCCCCGCAAGCCCGTTCCACACGGCCAGGGCTCGGCCGCACTCAGGATGTTTGGCAAGATGATGCGGCCTCGGGGCCCACCTACTGCTTAATCTTTTGACTGCCCGAACTTGGACATTTTTCAATGTGCGACGCACTTGGACGGATAATGCGGATAGTAACGTGAGATCGGTGGCAATCGGAGGGCCAGATGGCTCCCAATCCGGCCAGCATCGAAGCGTCCAGCGGTTGGTATCGCAACTCGTCGGCCAGGCTGCGGAAGGCGTGGAATTCTGCGACAGTTACGCGTCTAGCTCCCCTTTACTTTTGCCCGCACTTTGCCAATCTCCTTAGGGATCCGAGAAAGCTTCCCACCGTCGCACTCACCAGATTCAAGTGACCGAAGAAACGGTTTTTGGCGGAGTAGCTCAGTTGGTGAGAGCAGCGGAATCATCATCTTGGTAGTCGCAAGTCAAGGTCCGCAGTTTTCTCTTGTTTCCCCGCACTTTGTGACTCATCCAGCGCACCAAAGAGCACCCGTCATCTCTGGTTGTACCATCGCGATGGTTTATCCCACCAACATCGCGATGCACGTCCAACAGTCATCCAGGGCACACTGACCAAGGGTTCAGTTTTATCCATGGGGATCGATCAAGTTGGCAGTAGTTTTGGCGTCGCTCGCCAACGCTGAATTGGCAGATGTCCATGTACCAGTTGCCTCCTGCTCACCAGTGCGGGTCCGTAGCGCGGCCGGGATGGCCTCCATTCCACGAAGGACGAAGATCTTGACCGCTCTACCATCGCACGACATAGTCGAGTCTTTGCTTATGACGCCTTTCGTGCACGGAAAACTGGCTTCACATTCCTCAGCGCGACAATTTCCGTTTTTGCCGGACTCACACGGCAAGAACACACACACAACCTTTTTCGCGTACTCAACTCATGTCGGATGAAAGACTCCCTGCTGGTATATCTGTGGTCGTACCTATTTCCAACAGTCGGGACACAATTAAGCTGCTAGTTGACGGGTTGGCAGAAGTGCTGCCGCGGCAAGCACAAACCTTTAAGTAAATTCTGGTTAACGACGGCTAAAGACTCTTCCATAGAAAAGTGAGGGGTGCCCTGATGAAGTGTGTAATTCACCAACCTTCATATATTCCCTGGCGGGAATATTTCGACCAAATTCAGCAAGCGGATGTCTTTGTATTCTACGACGACGTACAGTACGACAAATATGGATGGAGAAACCGGATCAAGACAAACGACGGTTCAAAGTGGTTGACTATCCCCATCCACAGCAAGAGAGCAACCGATGGGGTCCCCACCATCAATCAGATTCGAATCGACTGGGACAAGCATTGGTCACGTTCTCATTACAAGACCATTCGCCAGTCTTAGAGTAAGGCACCTTACCGGGTAGAATACCAGGCGTTCTTGGAAGAGTTCTACCAGCATCGTACAGAGCTACTAGCCGATTTCATCATCGACTTGACAGTAACAGTTGCGGAGTGGCTGGGAATCAAAGGAACTAGCTTCATGCGATCCTCGTCTCTCCCAGCTGAGGGGCAGAAGTCTGACCGATTGCTCAGCATCTTGCAACATCTGGGTGCCGACCACTACATCTCCGGTCCCTCCGCGAAATCCTACATGGAAATGCAGAAGTCCGAGGGTATCAAAGTCGAGTACATGGCCTACGATTATCCGGCGTACCCTCAACTGCACGGGGATTACGAACCGCAGGTCTCGGTCTTAGATTTGTTGTTCATGGTCGGTCCGAACGCGGACAGGTACATATGGAGCAAAGAGGTACCGCGATGAGAAAGATCGGTTATGTTGGATTTGGAGATGTGGGCCGACAAATTCAGGCCTTTGTGCCTGTGGCGTGGAGCGATGAAATTCATGAGCTCTTCTTCGATGACGAATTGTGGGAGAAAAGGGCTTCAAACAGTTTCGCTTTTTCTTCGTACTCAGACGATGAGTTTGGCGATTGCGAGTTTTTTGTGTGCCTGGGCTACAAGCATTTGCCGAGACGGGCTGAGATCTGCTCGTATCTTAAAAACTCAGGTAGAAGCCTGCCAAACCTAATTCATCCAACGAGCTATATCCACCCCCGGGCAAATCTTAGTGAAGGGGTTGTCGTTTATCCCCACTGCATAGTTGACAAAGGAGTAAGCATCGAAGACGGCGTTGTTGTATCTCACGATTCGGTAATCGAGAAGTGCTGTTTCCTCGCTCCTCGTGTGTGCATTTCTGGATTCTGCAACATAGGATCGTGCTCATTCCTCGGCACGGGAACGGTTACTGCGAACGGGATGCATGTGGGTAAGGAATGCACGATCGGCATTGGGACGGTGGTAACGAAAAACGTTCCACACGGCACCAGCTGCATTGGCAATCCGATGCGGTTGTTATCACGTCATCTGTCTTTGTGACCAAAGGACTCAAGCGACATTAAAACGCTTTCGATGGGGATGGCGATGTCAAATTTTCTGTGGAGCGTGCGGGCAGACCGCCTGCGGTCCATTGGTTGTCGTAGAACGGATTCGTTCGATGGGCTGACTCAACAATTCGCATGACGGCTTGTCGATGTGCTTCACGTTTCCAATCGTGCGTGTCTTGTTGCGGTTGATCTTTCTTTTCTTCACTCATGGTAATATTCTCTTCTCGTACAAGAAATAAGCCCACAGAGGGCGGTGGTAATGAAGCGGGCACCTGGACAACAGGTAATTCCGCGCGACATCGACGCACACGCGTGCCGGTTGTTGACGTAGTAGATGGCACCGCCACCCGAGGCCGCGAATTATCGCAGCGTGATGTCTGAGGTTATTCGTGCCCTGGCCTTGCAGCAGGGCAAGAATCATCCTCCTTGATACGAGATGAGAGTTGTTTTCGGATTGCGACTTGTTCGGCAGCGGTCAACTCGACCGGCTTGATCCAGCCGTCGCTGGTAACCATGAACATTCGATTCACTTCGGGGAAGCGAATCCTCCCGGACCCCTCATGTTAGCGACAGCGGTACACTTACCGCTGAAGCCGATTTCAAATCCAAGATTGTTCAATTCGCGACGGATGCGCTTGTCGTCTGAAGACATTTGTTTGATGGCATCCACCAATCACCGGATAAAGTTCCTGATGAAGACTACGATCGGAACAAAGAATCCTGCAACTTGTCTGTACGGCCCGCGTTTCAAATAATCTTTCAGGTCACTCACAGGCCCGCATCCCCAGTAGATCATCCATGATGTTGCGCTGTGAGGTACGATTACCGAGAACGCGGTTGTACCATCGGATTGCATCTGCGGTTGCACCATCGCATTCACCATCTCATAATGTAAAATCTGTACTGGTTACTTCGAGCACAGCTCGACAACTACCTGTTTTCAAATGATTTTCTAAACTTGGCGGAGTAGCTCAGTTGGTTAGAGCAGCGGAATCATAATCCGCGTGTCGGGGGTTCGAATCCCTCCTCCGCTACTACCCCCGTTTTCTGCTCATCCCTTAAAACAAGTGGTCAAAGTGCCGCCATCGCCTTAAGTCCTTTCGTGCTGTTACCTTTATGAGACAGTTATGAGACACTTGCAGGGTGCGAATGAGGGTGCGGATTTTAAGCCGCTTGCGAGATCCGCACCCTAACGGTCAAAATGCGCACCCTCATGGTGTTTTGAACTCGCAAAATAAGTGGTTAAAATATTGGGTACTCCGCATTGATATGCCGAACACCTGATATTCGAGAAACCCGCCGATTATCGTCATCAGGTTCTCTTTAAGGGACGTCTACACTCACTCTACTGGCTACAGGAGCAGAACTTGCATGGCCACTCTCGGGGGAATTGTTGGACTACTGGCTATCCTTGGCCTGATCGCCGCCATCATCCTCCGCACACGCTACTACGAAAGAAAGCGAACTGAGGCCATGGCCGCGGCAGCCGCAGAAATCGGGCTCGAATTCTCTGCTGATCAGGAGGACGCCCTGGTCGAAACGCTCCAAGTCTTCGCCCTCTTCACCAAGGGGCATAGACGTAAGATGCGCAACCTGATGACCGCCGAGACCGAGTTGGTAACCCTCACCATCTTCGACTACCGGTTTACCACCAGTGGCGGCGAGCATTCAACGACCCACCATCAAACTGTCATCTTGATGCAGTCGGATTCGCTTGACTTGCCAAGGTTCCGGCTCAAGCCAGAACGATTTTTCGATAAAGTCGGAGCAGCGATCGGATTCCAGGACATCGACTTTGATGAGAACCCGGAGTTCTCTCAGGCATTCACTCTGAAGGGGGATGACGAACCGGCCATTCGAACTTTCTTCGACCAAGAGATGCTGGCGGAATTCGTCAAACACCAGGGAGTCGCCGTGGAAAGTGATCGCGGTCTCTTTATCTATTACCAGACCGGGCGAAAAAAACCGGAGGAAATCCGCCAATTCATGACCGATGGCTACGCAATCTATTCCGCTTTCGCGGAACGCCTGGAACGCTCGGCGGCTGATTTTTTCACAGCCTTCTCCGCGTAAGGGCCCACAACATGGTCAACCAAACCGCACACGCAAATGTAGGTTCGGGAACAGCAGCGGCCATTGGCCGTTCGCCGGCCTCGTAGCCGCCATCCGCAAAGGCCAAAACCATGTCACCGCTGCCGAACATGCGATCACCATTCCAGTCGCCTTCGCCCCAATCGGCATTTCCACCATTTTCATATTTTCCCGCGCTGAAAACGGTAACTAAGTCGCCCGAATTAAAAAGCCCGTCCAAGTTAGCGTCGCCGAACCACGTCCCCTTGAGGACCGTAACCCAGACCGTTCGGTCCTGGTCATTTACAAAATTGTCAGAGTTGACGTCAAACTCAGGCACATTGTTTCCGGCGCGCACCTCCGCTGAAAGTGCATCGATATCGTCCGTGTCCAGCATTTCATTTCCGTTAAAATCGCCCGAGGGTCGCACCGGCCTCATGGCGATGGCAATGTGGTTGTTGATCTGCTCTTCGCTCAATCCATGCGGATAGATCGCGATTTCATCGAGCACGCCGTCCCAAGCAAAACCGCTATCGGGACCACGCGTCCGGGCTAGGTACCACAGTCCGTCGTCGCCACCAGCATCCCCAAGCACGCCGCTGAGGGCAATCGAATTCCCAGGCACACCATCGAGGTAAACGGTGCCCATTTCATCCGCATAGACTCCGACAACGTGGTGCCATTCTCCTCGTGACATGGTTTGATCGCTGTTCGGCCCAGCAAAACCATTAACATCGTTGCGAAGTGGAAATTGAAGAAAGTCGTTTAACTCCGCAGTCACGTCCAGCTCGTAGCTGCCGTCCCACCGAGCAATAACGGGAGCAAAGCTGCTGGACGAGTCCACGTCCAGATTAACCCAAGCTTCGACCGTAATCTCATCACCAGGATGTTGAGGTGTGCCGAGGGCTACGTGAGTCCCGTTGGCTCCGTCAAAACGTGATGCTTTGCCGAGGCCGGGAAACGCGCTAGGTACACCTAGCGTGACACCCCCTTCGTACAGGCCTGGATTGTTGGTTTGAGCCGGAACGCTACCGTTGGCTGGTTGATCAGGAATCTCATCTTTGGCTAGCTGATCGGTCGCCGTTTCCTCAAATCGCCAGTAGTGAATCGCGCCATCGGAGATCACCTGCTCGGCATACGTCTGAGCAAATGCATCCAGACACATTAGCATCAAGATTGCAAGGCTGGCACAGCAAGATCGAATCATCATTGCATCGCTCCAAATTCTTCGGGCCATCGCATGTCCATTTCAAACAGTTGCGTGAAAGACGGCACGAAAGCTGCTGTAAAAAGGACCGGAAAACTTTCTTGTCTTGGACTAGCGCTACCCCTTAAGATATCAGGCTATCAAGGCAAATGTCGATTGAAAATCTGAAGGCGAACTCAAGTTGGGCCGCACCGATGATAGTCGCCATCTTTGAGTAAAGCATCGCTTCGATGCCTGCAGTAAACGTTCGTTAGTCGCGACCGTGCCGCCACACCCTGGGAAAAGGCGGTAACCTACACGGAGCTGTCGCAAATCCCCATCTCGTCAATCAAAACCCCGAGAACTCATGCGAGATGCCGAGTAGACCACCCAGCTGTGCCTGGGCGAGCCGCTTGAGCGATGACACCTTGGAAGCTGCCCTTGCGTGCAAATGGTCACCGCCTACCTATTCAGCTGGTGCTGATGAGCGTGGCCTTCTGGATGTTGGTAATTGGAATTCCAAAGAGCGTCGCGAGTCGTTCCGCATGCTCGCGGCGGATGTCCATTTTTCGGTCACCAATCGAGTCAGTGGTACCTTCCCCGTTCGTGATGGTGCTTTCATGGTTGAAGTCGGTCACGGCTGTCGTCTTTTCGGTAAGTCGCTTGAGCAGGAACGGAACGAAAACGTACGGTAGACAAATGCATCGTGGCACACGTTGGCTATACAGCTCTACTAAACGCCCATCGGGACCGGCAACGACAGCCATGTATCCCCATTTTGTTTGCTTGGGTGATTTGATTACGCGACAACCGGTCGACTTAAGAGACGCGACCGTTTTGTCAACATCGCCAATCCCGAAGCCGAGACGAGTGGTGTGATCAGCCGACCTTTCTGCGGGTAAAGGATAGATTTCCACAACAGTTCCTCCGATTTTTTGCCGCGCGATCCGCATGCATAACCCACTGCGGCTAATCCGAAATTTAAACCGCGGTAGACTGTAAACGTCGATCCTCATGCTAAGACAAGGTGATATCAAAAAAGCATCTTCACTCCGAGCGACGGCAGTTTCTCAAGCTGAGCGCCAAGGCGACTGTCGTGGCAGGAGCTTCTGGTGAGGCTGACAATGTTCAAAACACCGACCCCGTCTGGGCACCTAAATCGACGGCGCTGGCCGGTGAAAACCTGATGCTTGCCCTGCGAGCTTTGGGGTTCGACAGTTGTCCGCTAAAAGGGATCGATACAACCCGCATTCGAAAGCTGCTGCCTCTGCCACGTGCGGCGGAAGTCTGCCTGGCTGTCTCCGCAGCTAACATTTTTCTGGAAAAAGGTCCGTGGCGGGGTGAAAGATTGAACCGTTCATAGAATGAAACAATCTTCCTCTTGGAAGACGAGTTTCCGACGAGCACAAATGGTTATTTGTTTTTAAAAAATTGACACTTGCGGTTGGCCTTCTTAAGATGGTCTCGCTATGGCTTTCGCAACTGAGGACAAATGCAATGAAGTATCCCTGTCTATTATTGGTTCTATGTGTAACCGGCACGCTTCTTTCTCAGCCTCCTCAAGTCAGCGCTCAGGTCGGCGCGAGAGTGGTCGGTTTATGGCAATTTAATGAAGCTGCACCCGGCACTGCAAACGATTCGTCCGGTTTCGGAAATCACGGCGTCGACATAGGCGTGGATACAGGACAGACGGGGCGCGTCCCAAGTATGCCCGATTTTGGCAATGCGCTCTCAGTGCGCCATAAGCCGATCGAAAAGACGGAGGGTGGTATACCGCAAAACGCAGCCCTTTCATACGTCGACGTCGACGGAAGCAGCTCCCTTCGCATCGGCCAGAGCGCGGATGATTCCTGGAGCATTACACTGTGGGCCCATCAGATTTCCAATGGCGGGGAATACATCGATCTCTACGGAAGATATATCGCTCTGGAGGAAGGGTTTCCCTTTTACTTTGATTCGGGAACTACCGGGGATGACCAGTACTACTTTTGGTCGCAAGACGTGCCGCCAGTTCGGGCCTGGATGAAAGGTGTCGGCGGGGAGCTGCCGCCCTCTGACGTGTTCGATCAATGGGCCCATTATGCGATCGTCTATGACGGCTCGGCGGCAGAAGACAACTTCAAGTTATACCGAGACGGAGATCAGGGGCCCAATGGAGGGCTACGGACCTGGACCGTGGATTCGGCACTGGAAGGCTTTGATGCCGAAGATGGAGTCCCTGGAGCCGTCCAGATCGGTGCGCAAACCCATCCTACGCTTCCCCCCAAAGACATGTCTCTACCTCGCAACTTCCATGGCAATTTTGATGACGTGGCAATCTTCAACGGGGCCCTCACGAAGGATGAGATCGCCACAATCATGGACGGCGACTTCAGGGCTCATGTTCCCGAGCCGTCCAGTCTCAGCCTGTTCGCGGTGGCGGTGACGGTGACAGGGCTTTTGTTCCGAAGGCGGCGCTAGCTCCTTGGCCTGTAACAAATATCGGGAGCCTGTCTAAGCTTGCAACTTATTTTCTAGCGTGACGACGTGGTAGCTTGGTGACTTATTCAGATATTCACCGAAAGTGAACTCGGATAAAAGCGCGTTTTTGGAATTGCCTGGCCATTGGTATCGTCGCGGCTTCGTTTCTAATGCGTCAAGAAGTATTGGCCCAACCGCTTGGACCGGAGGGGTTGCGCGGTGTGAATCAAATGCCAAATCCTAGCTTCGAAGAAGAGGGACCGGGCGGAGAAGAACATGCGTTGGGTTGGGTGGGTCGTCCGCCAGCGGAAAACCGGGGTTGGGTCACTCGCATTCAGGGTGAGGCCCGTAAGGGTGACTGGTCGATGGAGTACGATAACACAGCACCCAGCGATTTTGGTCAGTGGAAAGAGTTCAAGAATAATGATCGGTCGGAGCACATCGGCGGCACACTCATACTTCCTGATACTGGGCTGGATTTTACGTATGGGCCTCCGGATAACTGCCTTGCGTGCTATCCCGTCCTACCAAGTGAATCGTACACACAATCGGCGTGGGTCATGATGACTGACCCGTTCGTTCCGTCAGACGGTGCATCTATTTTAAGACTCGGAAGCCGACTTAACTTTGGCGGCGGTGCCGGCGGCGAGCCTTTGGATGATGATGGTAATTACGTATCCAATCTTCTTACCCCTCTTGACGACCTGACACTTAACGAATGGGTATTCTTTAAAAAAAACGTACATCCTGCCCAAACTTACTGCGAACGGTAGCGAAATATGGGCTGCCCAACCGGGGTGGAACATCGATCTGGGTGCCGGCAATTAAGAGAATCTTGACGGTAGGCTTATCGTCGACGATGTGTTTTGGGGGCTGACGCCTGAGCCGACGGGACTCTGTGATATCAACCGAGACGGCGTTTGCAACGTTGCCGACATCGACGCGATGACGCAGATGGTGCGTGCCGGCACTGCAACGCCCGACCAGCTTACCGGATTGATCCAGCGTCCGTCCCTCGACGGATTCAACACCTACTTGGGCGACGCCAACCTGGATGGCGAATTCAACAGCTGCGATTTGACGACGGTTTTTCAGGCGGCCAAGTATGAGCTTGACGAAGACGCTGGGTGGGCAGAAGGCGACTGGACGGGCGATGGCCAATTCGACACGGCCGACCTAGTTGCGCATTCCAAGACGGCGGCTACGAAATGGGGCCGCGAGCTGCAGTTGCGGCCGTCCCGGAACCATCATCCACAATCTTGCTGGCCATGGGGATCATCGGTGCATGTCAATTTCAAACGTCTCGATAGAGTTGAGCGTCAAGTCAGAAGTACCTATGGCGAAGAACCCCCGCAATTGAGTTCGGGCTTGTTGCTGTTGGGTGGATTTCATTAACCCATACGTATTACGGGACACGTCATCAATCGACCCTGTTTTTGGGACACGTTAAACGGGGCAAACTTTGTGCCCCGTTTGCTCATGAGAAGGGCCGCTCAGATTGCTGAACACCAGACTTCGCTGAAATCTGCCCCATCAATGGAAGCTGCCTGGGGCAAAGCAATCGGGATCGGACGTGAGCAGCGGTGACCACTCGGAAATCCCCTGCACCCCCACCAGAAATCAGCCTATCTGCAGACGTGGATAGAACCTATTCCGAGTCACATGCGCCGCGGAGTCTATATGTGACATGTTGCCGCCGGCTCGGCAACAAACGACATGTGGCGAGCGACTGCAAGAAGCACGTACAGATGCTGACGCGTCGGGAAGCGAGCCACGTGCTTAGCATGACCTCTTTTGGCGATCCCGATGGGAATGGAGTGTAGGCCAAACATCTTTGGGGCTCCGGGATCGACCGACGACAGCTGATGGCGATTCTTCAGATGAGGCGTTGAATGAAGAACGGGCAGAAGGTTCTTCAGTATCCGGTCACCGGTATTCACGAGAGGTCAACGCAGAGCCGTGGAAGAAGTCGACGAACCGGCTTCCTGCACGATTCTGCGTTTCATTTCACATCCTATTTCTGCAAGGAGAATACCCGATGGCCAATTTAGACAAGGCGAGCCGCCAACTGTTCCAACGCCAACCCGATGAGTGCTTCCCGTCCATTCCCTCTCTCTGGCAGCACTGTTTTCGGCAGAAGTCCAACCAGAGCGTCTACGTCCGTTTGACAATAATCGAGAAGAGATATCTTTTCAGCGAACGTGAACGGTCCACCCCGCATCGCCAGTTCTTGCAGTTCGGTCTTCTCGACGGCTGCGATGGAGTCCAAACCGTAGAACGCCAACGTATCAAGCAGGCCACGTCTTACATCGGAGCGCCCATTTGTGCGTACGCGTTGTTCGGCCCGAGTGTGGCGGCCAGATGAAGGTCGTGTCGTTCATCGAACCGCCTCAGGCAGACGTGATTGAAGAGATCCTCAACCACTGCGGTTTGTGGCAGTCTGCTACGCCGAGGGCACCACTAGACTGAGGCGTTCTTCCTGGGTAGGCTGCCGGAAATTAAATTTCCTATCAGTGCATAATAATATTGCCCCCTGATAAGTGAGGTAGCGGCAGCTTTAACCGCCTTGACGATATCGTGCTCTTGAGGATTAAGTAGGCGTGACATTATGGGCGTATGCTAAGGTCTCATCGATTTCAAACAAACAGGAGAACGACATGTCAGAGATAGATCCCTTATCGATGGCGGCAAGTCCTCAATCTGTTGCCGAGGGACATGCCGGTGTTGCGAGTGCTCATCCTTTAGCTACACAAGCAGGCATGGACTGTTTGCAAGCAGGCGGTAATGCATTTGATGCATTAATTGCAACCGCGATCACGCTGGTTGTAGTCGAACCTATGATGAGCGGTATTTTGGGTGTTGGCTTGGCCATGCTGCATTCTAAGAAAGAAGGCTCCAGCGTTTGTAACTTTTCCGGTCGAGTGCCGAAAAACTTTACTGCACCGGAGTGGAGTGAGAATAAAGCTGATGCTCTATCTATTGTATCGCCACAGGCGCTAGCAGGCTGGTTAGCTATTCATGAGAAATATGGAGTACTGCCTTCCAACAGACTTTTTGCAAGCGCTATTCAACATAGTGAGCGAGGATTTACATTAACTCAGGCAAACTGTTACTTTCTTAATTTGGCTAAAAAATCAGTCCCCAGAAATATGCAGTTTGACTATTACCAGTCGAAGAACTTTGAGGTGGGTGACAGCTTAATTCAGGTCAAAACGGCCGACGTGCTGCGTGCGCTTGCTGGAAATCCTCAGGCCCTTGCGCGCGGCAAAATAGCTGACGCCATTCAAAAGACGGTGAACGAGCATCATGGAGCACTTACGCTGGCGGATATCGAAAGCGCTCCCGTGTTATGGCAGTCCGCATTAGCTGAGGACGTGTTTGGTCGGCGGGTAGCGGTGCCGCCACCAAACAGCGACGCGTTTATCATATTACGAGCAGCGAAGTTGCTTGAGGCGACTTCGATTGATGCGCTGCAACACAATAGCGCGGAATATATCGACGCCGTTGCAGGCGTGCTTAAGCGAGTGATGAAGGAAGGGCGCAGCCTAGGCGGAGATCCGACAAAAATCGGACAAGAGTTTTCACCTGAAAAGCAACATACTACAACGCTGGTTGCTCGAGATGTGCAAGGCAATTGTGCGATTATGACTCAAACGCTCGGCGGTTTTTTTGGTTCAGGCATTTGGGTTGAGGAGTATGGATTACCGTTGAATGGGGTAGGCAGTTACTTCTTCGATGTTGACCAGAAAATACCTGCCAGTCGTCGAGTTGCGGCGGGGTCTCAGGTGCCCTGGAGTGTCTCGTTAGTACAAATTTTTGATGGTGATGATTTAGAATACGCATTTGGTACGCCGGGCGGCTTCACGATTCAGCAGGCAGAATTACAGGTGTTATTAAATCTGCTGGTATTTAAGATGTCATTGGCTGAGGCAATTGATACACCTCGATTTTTTCTTGATGAGCGCGAAGATATTACGTTAGAGGGGCGGTTTAGCGCTGAAGTCCTGTCTGGACTATCCGATAGAGGCTATGACCCAAAATGCTTAGGAGATTACTCATGGATGCTAGGCTGCATGCAAGGCCTCGCCTGTGGTGAAATGACTACGTTCGTTGGTGACGCCAGACGACATGCCGTAGCAATGGCTGTTTAGTTGTGCCTGTCGTACGCGATCTGTTTGAACAAACACGTTCGAATTTCACAAAAGATCTACCGTCCGGAGGCCCGACTTAGAGACCTGTATTTCTAGCGAGTCAAATTATGAGAATCTTGAGGTAGGATGGTAACCGTCGAAGCCTAAGATTGGTTCATGTCTGTGGGCCGGAACCGTGAACAGCGTCACGTCGTTGCGATCACCCGTGCCTTACGCGCCGATGGCTCCACAGTCCGGCCAATTTCTCTGTGACTCCTTGAGTCACGAATATCCCGAAAGTTCATCAGTCGGGAGCTCATTCTGCGTCGGCAGCTGCCGAAGAAATCGCCGGATACATCCCTCAATGGCTCTTTCCTCATCAGCAAAAACGTTTCCCGATCTGCAGTCCCCCCTGCCCTGACTTGGCACAACCTTCTACAAGTCAACTACCTCACTTGAAGACCTTTGTCCGCAGGAGAGCAAATCACGCGTTTCGAGAGCAGACACTTCGAGAGCAGACACTTCGAGAGGCTGTGCAAGCTGTCACAGCTTCCCCCGCATCAACGCCAAATCACGAACTGAGAGAGCAAAGGCCTCAACAGGCCTGCTTCAACTGTGCAGACCCTTGGTACTTTGATTTTGTCGTGCGTCACGGACGCCGGCTGTCCCCTGACAACCGGCTTGTTCTGAACGGTTACTGAAACGTCCTAGGTCAAGTTGATTAAGACGTTTCGTTGATGACGTTCAATTAACGTCGCTTCCGACGAATCGCACAAAGCGCGAGAGCACCAAGCAACAAAACGGCCGAACTCGGTTCGGGAACGACCTGAGCCGCGTTATACGGACCTTTTTCATAACCGCCATCGGAAAACGCGGTGACAAAGTCGGCCGAATTGAAGCGTGAGTCACCGTTCCAATCGCCTTCGCTCCAAACCGCTGCCTCATCAACTTCGTACTTAGCGGCACCAAAAACTTGAACGAAGTCACCACTATTGAATTGGCCGTCCAGGTCTGAATCGCCCATCCAAGTACCAAGCACGTCGTGCACGTAATTGACACGTTCCGCCGGATCGGTGAGCGAGCCGTCGTCGAGGCGAATCGTCGGATCAGGCGACACACCCAAGGCATAGTCAAGTGCACCTCTGAGAAGGGCCGTACCTGCATCGGTCAGGATTGTCGCTTCCCAACCAGGACCTGTGCCGTCGGCACCACCGGTTGGATCGTCTTCAGGCGCAGGACCACGATTGGTGTTGCTCAAGAACATACTAATGCGCATTCCTGGGGCCTCTCGACCATCACCCATCTCTTCGCCCGATTCGTAGACTGAGAGAACCGAAGCTTCAGGATGGCTTTCTTTGAACTCAGGCATGACAGCGAGGTTAGCACCCGTACCTTCTTGAGGGCTACACCAGCTCATGCGTCCGCCACCTTCTTCGCCCAAATCCTGATCATCGTAGATCGTGTAGACACCGTTCTGCAATCCTGACAACTGAATGATCGGATGAGAATCATCGATGATTTCGATGTCAGTCCCAAAGTGCGTTCCGGCAATAATCTCCTCGCCGTCTTCCACATTGTCTCGAATCGTTCCCGGCGATCCGTGTCCTTCGCCCTCACGACCAAAATCGCCCCAACCGAGCGTGTCGCAGGCAAAATTCTCGTTATTGATCATCGGCGTTGTCGTTTCCTCAATGTAACCAACGCGGCTTGAGCTAACTGATTCATTGATCCAAACGACATCCGCGTCGTCGGCTGCCTCAAGCGCCGCTTCCGGATCAGCAGCCGCGGAATCGTTGCTCCAGACGTCGAGCGAATGCCCGAGCCCCTCGAGGAAATCAATCTGAGCTTCGTCACCTTCGTCGACTGGCTCATCTGCTCGCTGAATGTAGAAAATTTCCGCCGCCTTTGCGTCAGCGACGATACCAGTCGCCAAGAAGATCGTCGCCAATCCCATGGCCAAAAACTTCAACTCAACTAAAATTTTCATAAATCCCCGTCCAAATTAAAATGTCCGTTTCGTCAGTGACTTGGGGCATACTCTAAGGTGCCTCCGATTAGCAATCAATCAACAAATCGAGAAGTTCCACAATTTGTTCAAAATGAACTTCGATTTCCAAATTTCCAACAAGAGGTTGAACCCATCTGGCAAGCCACCGAGGGAAAAATGTCTTCGTCACGGCAACGCATTGGCAGCTGCCCATGTTCAACAAATGAAACACCCAGGCGATCTCGTGACGATGGGCAACGAGCAACGAAGCGAACGCAACGGGAGATCGATGGGAGTGAGTGGAAGGGCGCCAGACAGCAAGCGTTAAATGAGATCGGAGCCGCGATGCGGCGATGAGTTCTTATCTTCCGAACAATTCCTATCTCTATTTCGATGAATTATCGCCAGCTGGATTATTTATTTGAGAACGCCGTTCGTGGATGGGGCTTCCCGCTTGATAACGTTTTAGTTGGGATCGACCTACCGCTTTGCGATTACTTGGCGACAATTCGATAGCTCTGCTCTGCCAGCGGGTCGCTTTTTCAAAATCTCCCACTTCCGCGTAGGCAGCGGCAAGCGTATCAAGCACCAGCGGATTCTCGTTGTTCGTTAGGCGAGCGGCCCGCTCGGCGTACACAACCGCTTGCTGGCCATCACGTAGACGATCATCTTCGCAGGTGGCCAAAACCCAAGCTAGATTGTTGAGCGTCTGCAAATCGCTGGCGTTCAGCTGAAGGCTTTTGCGATATTGGCCAATCCCCTCGTCGAAACTCCCCAAGCCGATAAGCGCGCGACCGAATTCACGGTGAGCAGAGGCGTTATTCGGCATCAGCCGAACAGCATTTCCGAGATTCGCAACAGCCTGTTGGTCCCGCTGCAAGAGCAGTTGCGTGGTTCCCAGATCGTAATACGCTTGTGAGAAGTCCGGATTAATTTCCAGGGCGGCTTGAAAATGCTTGATTGCTTCTTCGAGTGCACCTTGTGCTTGCAGAGCCCGCCCCCAATTTCGATGGGCTGCTGCTAATTGGGGATCAATTTCCAACGCAGCCTGATAATGCGTTATGGCTTCGTCGAAACGATCTTGAGCCTGTAAGACCGCACCCAAATTATTGCGAGTCTCCGCGGAATTCGCATCGATTCGCAACGCAACTCCATACTCCTTGGCAGCTTCCCGGTAGCGACCTGTAATTTTCAGTACGTTGCCCAGATTGATGTGTGCTGCGGCAGAATCAGAACGTAATCTGACAACCAATTCAAAATGAGGCAAAGCCTCAACGTAACGTTTCCGCCGGACTAACAATTTTCCTATTTCACGACAAGCATCAACATTGTCCGGTGCAATTCGCAAAGCCTGTTCGAAATGTTTCTGTGCCAACTCAAAGCGATTCAAGGTTAGCAGGACCCTACCAAGATCCTGTTGCGTTTGCGCAGAATTCGGTTCAATTCTAGCGGCCTCTTCGTAATGCGTAAGCGCCTCTTCGACGCGATTTAAATCATTCAAAAGAATGGCACAATTGATATGCGCCTCGAAGTAATCAGCTTCAATTCTTATCGCTTGTTCGTAGTGCTCGAATGCTTCATCGGCTTGCTCCAATTCTTGGAGAGTATTCGCCAGCTTGAAGTGCACGTCGGCAAGCTCAGGACTCATCGCTAAAGCTATTTGGTACTCTGTCGCTGCTTCTTGGTAGCGTTTTGCTTCCTTGAGCGCATCGCCCAGATAGCGATGTGCCATCACCGAATCAGGCGTTACGACAACGGCATCGGAGAAATAGCTAATCGCTGCTTGAACTCGATCCGCATTGCGCATGGCAAAACCGGCTTGAAAAAGCGTATGAGCATGAGAACGACGAGCAACATTTTCCAGCAGATCATCTTGGATTACCGTGCCATCGATCATAGCCGCATTCTCCTTGCGTTCGACAAAAGTTGCCTTGGAACGATTGATGTCGATGAAAACCTGATCCAAGGGAAGCGCACCTTTGTAGATGGCGACCAAACGACCATCGCCATTTAAAAGAATTGTTGTGGGGATCGGTAGTGTCTGGCGGGAATGAATGACAAGATCGTGCAAAAGCTGAATGGTGTCGACAAGTTGTTTTGTCGCTCGGCCCCTAACGAAAGGCAAGTCCATATCCGTGGAAATTTGTTCATCAGCATTCGAAAGAATCGGCTTGCCTCCGCTTTTCTGGCCAATGCTCAAACGGTCGACGCTTAAGGCAATCACGTCCATTCCCACATCATCAAATTCTTGCTGGCGTTCTTTAAGTTCCTGCAGTTCCTCGATGCAAGGAAGACACCAGCTCGCCCAAAGATTGATCAAAATAGGACGTTTGCCGATCGGTAGCTCGCGATCCTGACCATCAAAGTCATGATAAGATATGCTTGGAACTCGTAAAGGGAACAGAAGAGGGACTCGCGCCGTTGCTGACCGAGCAGGCAGCGAGGATTTTCCCGGCGCAATCGCCAGACTTCGTTCGGGCGATTCCCAACTTTCGACTTGCCCCACAGATTGTCTGATTCGGTAACGTTGATTTGAGCTAATTGACCCGAACTCGTCGCTAGAACCGTCGGGCCAAAGTACGCGAATCGATTTGATAGCGCCATGCTTACCAAGCCCAAAATGCAACCACTTACTAGACTGAGCTAGAAACGCGTCACCGGCACGCAGCGTCTTCGCGTGTATCGTGTTCGACTCACCGAGTGTGATGATCTCCACGCGAGCGCCGATCGCGTCACGGTTGACGCTGGTCCCATTGCCAATCAACTGGAAGGCGACGTATTGATTCTGATGCTCGGTATCGTTTCTCATCAGTCGCAATCGCGGAGCGTTACGATTTGTGATCCAAACATCTAAGTCGCCGTCCAGATCCCAATCCAGACTCGCGACCGCGCGTCCGTCGTCCGGAAAATCGAGCCCGGATGCGGCGGAAATATCCGCAAAGCGTCCCTGAGCGTCGGGCTGAGACAAGGTGTTTAGAAAACAACAATTTTTCTCGCGTCCGCTAAATGACCTACCTTGTCGCATCATCGACGTCAGATCGACCGTGCTACGCGTTCTCTGATTGGAAATTCCGTCGCTTGCCTCGTTTCTAGATTGCGACACGACCTGCCGCCAAAAGAAACTTCACAAATCGCTCGTATCGTCGGTTGTGATATAGCCATTGGCAACCACCAGGTCGTCACGACCGTCGTTATTGATGTCAACAAACTGCGAACCCCATGCCCAGCGACCCAGCGTGACGCCTGCTTCGAGACTTACATCGGAAAACGTGCCGTCCCCCCGATTTCGCAACAGCGTGTTCCCCCGCGCAAATCGTTGAAGTCGCTGTTTAACATTCGACGGAGCATGCGGCTTAAAGTGGTCTTGATAGGCAATCCGATTGCCAGCCGCGGAATACATATTGCTCACATAGATATCCGGCCAGCCATCTTGATCGTAATCCGACCAACTCACCGACATTCCCGATGCGCTGTCTTCGACACCGGACATTGCTGCCACGTCGACGAAATGTCTTTGGCCGCCAGCTTCTTGATCGTTTCGATAAAGATTGTTTCTTCCGTAGTCGTTCGCCACGTAAAGGTCTTGATCGCCATCGTTGTCAAAATCTTCCCAAGATGCAGCAAGGCTCCAACGCCGATTATTTTCATTCAAACCGACCTCATTGGTTACGTCGCGAAAGCTCCAACCATTGTCGGGAGTGATCTCGTTACGAAAAAAATGATTTCTCGCACCATTGTTGGCATCGTGGTAGACAAAATTCTCGGCCTCAGCCGCAATCGACAGATTGACCGATTGTTCTAAGAAACTGCTAGGCGCGTACGCACAAACGTATAAATCGAGGCGCCCATCCTGGTCAAAATCGGCGGCCGAAAGAGACATCAAATCGTCCACGGTTGGCAGCACATCATGGATCGAAAACTTACCGTGTCCGTCTCCAATGGCGATGACGATGCCCCCCAAGACAGCAACAGCCAAATCTTGATCACCGTCGTTGTCGAAATCGACGAGGAGTGCTGACCGAGAGTTTTCCAGCCAATCGACACCTGCAGCTTCGGAAATATCGAGTAGAGTTCCATCCATCTGTTGAAGAAACAGACGATTGGGAAGTCCTGCCTCCTGGCACAAATAAAAATCATCCAAGCCATTACCATCGACGTCACCAATTGCGATGCCAGGCGTCGACAGAATGAAATAATGATGATCATCTTGGCCACGTTCCAGCCAGTGATTCCAGCCGAGTTTTAACTGCTGTTCATAGCTATCATTCCCGGCCAATGCCGAATCAGTACAATCCGAAAAGAGCTTACTTCGTTGTGCCCCGTGTGTGCTAACCTGCTCAGCATCTTCCACCGTGATCGAAAGCAGGCGGGGAGGCTGGTTATTCTTGCCCGGCTCCCATCGGGCCGACCATGTCGCGTTCTGCTGGATCGTTCGCTGTGGGTCGTGCCCCGAAAACGAAAAGTATTGTCGCGTTGTGATTTCCTCAACAGACGGATCCACTCGAATAACTTTGAATTTACAATACGTTTCGTCCGTGTCTGCCAACAGTGCCTTTAAAGCCGATAAGGCCTTGATCATTCCTGCTAATCCTTGGAAGGACTGCGGAGCCGAGTCACCGCTGGCGACCGGTGAATCGGCGGCCATTCTTTCCACAATGAAGGTCTCATCGCGGTAGCACTCGGACAACCTCGGAAGCAAAGCTTCACATCGAAAGTTCGGAGCCAGCAACGACTCTAAATCTTGCTTGTCAATCGACTTGGCACGGGCTAACAACTTGGCGATCTGATTGAGTTGCTTGTTCGCCCGAGCACTAAATGCTTCGCTGTCCCAGCCATCGACAGTAGGATTGTCGATCCCGCTCCATAATTCAGTGGAAGCCACAACCGGTTCACCTGAAGCTGAAGCGTCGGAAGTTGGGTTAGCTGCTTGAAGTGAAACCGTTTCATTTGAATCCACGCGGGAATTGTCACGGGCGTTGCAACTCATCAGTCCGGTCGTTAGAAAGGCGACGAGTATTATTCGACTAAGCAAGCGGAACCGAAGCGCATGGCAACCTTTTTGTCGGCGTGATTTCTTCAAAAGGTTTCGTTTCCGGCGAGCCATATTGGTTCAGCGTTAAGCAGCGGATTCGTAGTTAACATACGAGAAAACTTGGGAGCATCTCGGTTTCCCCACATCGCAACCCAGCATCGCAACTGGAATGAGCCCCCAGGAAAAGTCAATCCTGCTATTATCCCTCGTTTTGGCAATCGAAGCAAATAAACCAAGCAAATCAGGACAGCTGCTTGGCTCGGCCAGCCCTACGCGTCAGACCGCCTCATGCATGCGGAAGCCGCTGGAGCTGCTGCTTGCATAAAATGCGTTACGGTCAGTCGCTCGGCGTTTGCAGGACAAACCGGCCAGTTGGTCGAGACCATTCCAGCCACGAATGGAACTCCAAAACAAAAAGGAATCGAGGCCGAAGAATCCGACGTCCCTCCAGACACTTACTGGACATCTTGCGGCAAATCGTCATCGCATTTTTCTTTGCCCAAAACTAGTTTTGTTCCATCCTTATCATGGAAGGAACCTGTTCTTACTGGGACAACTTTCATTTGCCTGCCAGTCGGACGGGATAGGCCGGTTCTCTGCCAGCAAGGACGTCGAGCACGCCCGTGGCAGCATCAACCGCCATTCGATCGAGCGATTCTTTGGTGGATGAAGAGATGTGGGGTGTCAGCAGAATATTGGGAGCGTGACAAAGTGGGTGCGTTTCAGGCAACGGCTCCTGTTCAAAAACATCCAAAGCTGCCCCCGCTATGCTGCCCCGTTCCAACGCATCTCGCAACGCGTTCTCATCAACGACACCTCCTCGCGACGTATTGATGATTCGACAAGATGGTTTGACCAACGCCAGATTTTCTTGATTCACCAGATGCCGAGTATTGTCGTTGAGCGGAACATGGAATGTGAGAAAATCGGATTTTTCAAACAGATCTTCAATACGACCGGTTCTTTCGATTGGCAAATCCGATTGCGATTCTTCCGAATACGGATCATAGCCAATCGCATTCATCGAAAATCCCGCAGTTGCCATGCGGGCAACCTTTGACCCAATGCGACCAAGCCCAACGATGCCGAGCGTCTTCCCGGCGAGCTCAACACCCTGAAATCGATTACGTTCAGCGAATCGCCCGTCTCGCACGGCCTGAAACGCGGGGCCAATGTTTCGGGATAAAGCCAACAATAGCGACATCGCATGTTCCGCAACCGCGTTAGAATTGGCGATCGGCGTGTACACCACTCGAATGTTCCGTTCGTGTGCCGCTTGAAGATCGATATTGTCGACACCGACGCCATGTTTCGCGATCACCTTGAGTCGACTGCAACGCTCCAGATCTTCAGCCGAAATCTTGAACAGGCGTACGATCACCGCATCCGAGTCATTGAGTTCAGCGCGATGTTTTTCCGGGTCATCGTTATTTTTTTCTCGCCAAGGCGAAATACAGTCGACGGCGGTTTCGAGCAGGTCAATCCCAGATCGCGAGATCGGTTCCGGGATAAAGAGCTTTGGTTTCATCAGTCGTCTCCGCCGGATCGTACAACAGGGCTTTGTGAGGTATCCCCAAGCTCCCTTAAGAACTCAAGCTGATGGACGATCTGTCGATCTCGTTTTTCAAGAAGCCTTTGTGCATCCTGTTCGTTCCATGCATAAAAGCCTTGGCCGGTTTTCATTCCCAACTGGCCTTGCTTTGTTTTTTCAACCAAAACGGGAAGAGGTGCAGAATCAGCATTCAAATCTTTGAGAAGGTAGGTGTGAATTTTTTCAATCAGATCGAGCCCGACGAGATCCATGTTTTCCAGTGGTCCGACCGCGGGCATGCGGAGCCCGAAAGTCAATCGTGCCACCAAGTCAATATCCTCCGGCGTTGCAATCCCCTCCTGCACGAGCGCCAGGGATTCTCGCCACAATGCATGAAGTAATCGGTTGCCAATAAAACCAGGAACATCGCGTTCTACTCGGACGGGTATCTTTCCGATTGCAGTCATCAGTTGAGTGACCCGTTCCAAAACCACATCTTTTGTTTGGCTGCCGCGCACGACCTCCACCAACGGCATGAGATGAGGAGGATTCCAAAAATGGGTACCGGCCAACAGCGGTCCGGTTCCACTTTTTTCTCCCATTTCGCTGATACTGAGTCCACTCGTCGTGGTAATCAGAATCGCCTCGCGTTGTCTGGCAGCCTTGAGACTCGCCAGCAACGCAATCTTCTCGCTCATGTCCTCAATGATACAGTCCATGATCAGATCGGCCGCTTCATCCACCTCATCGAAATGGCGGGCGACCACAAAGCTGCCATCATCCGAGGAAGCCGGGCCAAGATTTCTGTCCATCCATTCCTCAATCTGTGTTAATCGTTCTTGCACAGAATCGAGCTGATTTGGATTGTTATCCCAAAGAATCGTTTCATAGCCAGACCGACGGTAACAAACCGCCGCGGCAGCTCCCATCTGCCCGACCCCGACAATCGCGACTCGGTTGATTAAATTTTCATGAGACATAAGTGTCGCATCCTGAAATCAGGTTGTTGACCTTTTGGGTGGCGCCGCAGAGACTCCCTCTAATCCACCACTGACACGAATCACATCCCCGGTCATCCAGGAATTTTTCGGGCTACACAAAAAGGCGACCGCATTGGCAATATCGCTGAACTGCCCCCACCTGCCGAGCGGAATCGCGTTCTGCACCTTGTCGACCATTTCTTGCTCAGAGATACCTAGACTGGCACAACGTTGTGCCATCACCGTTCGATTGAAATCCGTATAGACGGGGCCCGGACAAACGGCATTCACCTGAACTCCGTAAACGGCTAACTCGAGCGCCAAAGTTTTTGTGAGCGATATCACGCCAGCTTTTGCTACGTTGTAAGCAGCCACTAACGCAGCTGGATTTTGCCCGTTGATCGAAGCAATGTTAACGATCCGCCCCGATTCTTGTTGTTCCATCCTTCGGCCAGCCGCGCGACAGCAATAAAACGCACCGGTCAGCGTGATTCCGATCACTCGATCCCATTCACTATTTTCGAGTTCAACAACCGGAGTGACGGTCTGGCCTACCCCCGCATTATTGACCAGGATATCAAGTTTCCCATGGTCCTCGACGACCTTTTCAAATAGGCGATCGACTTGTTGACTATCAGAGACATCCAGGAACTTTGCTTCGACCTTCAAACCTTTCGCCATCAACCGATCGGCCTCTTCTTTCGCTTTCTCAACTTGAAGATCGGCGATAACTGCGTGGGCCCCTAATTCGGCTAAGGCTTCGACCATCCCGAGGCCAAGCCCTTGAGCAGCCCCGGTCACAACGGCGACCAAGCCTTGAAGTTCTTTCGAGCTCATTTCGATATCTCCTGGATGAACCGCTGCGACTGGTCGACCATGTGACGAATCGCGTGAGTGGCGATGTAGCGCGCGCCCAGATCGATGTACCGGCGCGCGACTTTCGGAT
Source organism: Pirellulaceae bacterium (assembly GCA_029243025.1). Taxonomy (NCBI): domain Bacteria; kingdom Pseudomonadati; phylum Planctomycetota; class Planctomycetia; order Pirellulales; family Pirellulaceae; species Pirellulaceae bacterium. Next base: position 64,770 of record JAQWSU010000005.1, read on the forward strand.
CAGTGGCAATGCACCCCGCAGTCCGACCGGCCGCCGCAATGCGTTGAATGGAAGATTCCACCAGATCGACAACCCGTGAATCTTTCCCCTGGCCAGGGATTCCCAAACTGTTGGAAAGATCTTGTGGGCCAAGGTAGTAAACATCGATTCCATCTACCGAAAGCAGCTCGTCAAGATTGTTGACCGCATCGATGTGTTCGATGTGGGCAATCACCATCGTCTGATCATTCGCGTCGGAAGCGTACTGGGGCAATGGCTGACAAAGTCCGTAATCGTTTGCGCGCACTCCCGCCAATCCACGAGTTCCTACCGGACCATACTTGCTGTTCGCCACCGCGTTAATCGCGTCTGATCGGGTGTGGACATTCGGAACATGGATGGCTTGAGCACCAATGTCCAGCGATCTGAGAACGGCCGAGGGATCGTTATGCGTAACGCGAATGATGGGTGTCGTATTCGCAATTTCCGCCGCACGAACCATATCTTCCGCGACCGCCGTATCGACTGGACCATGTTCCATGTCGATCACCACAAAATCGAAACCGGCAAGCCCTACAATTTCGGTCAATTTGGACGAGGGAACGTAGACAAAACTTCCGACAACCACGTCGCCGTTATCAAGTTTTTTCTTCAGCTGGTTTTCTCGCATCATATCCTCGAGTAACTAAGACACTTATTCCATTGAAACCCATGCACTTCCCTGATCACACGACTCCACGGCGCGTGTGATAAAACGCATTCCGCGAACGCCGTCGTAAACGGTTGGAAAGTTATACTCCTCCGTCTTCAGCGGGGCTCCATCAAGATAGGCACGAATCGCTTCGGCCACACCGCAGTAGATCGTTGCAAATGCCTCCAAATAGCCTTCCGGATGGCCGACTGGAATTCGACAACAGTCTTGGGCGGCATCGGAAAGATAAGCCTGTCCGCGCGTTAACGTCTGGCGTGGCTCACCATAGCGATAAAGCTGCAAATAATTCGGATTCTCTTGTTCCCAGAGTATGGCCCCTTTGGAACCATAAACCCGAAGCTTCAGTCCATTCTCTTCTCCGGTAGCCACTTGGCTAATCGTCAACACCCCTTTCCCCCCACCTTGAAAACGAAGAAGCGCATTGACATCCTCGTCCAACTGACGATCCGGTAGAAAGGTACTTTTGTCAGCACAGAGTTCGCTGATCGGATCGCCGGTGACATATTCGAGCAAGTTGACGCAGTGCGTACCCACATCGCCAAGCGTGCCGCCGATACCCGATTGGGCTGGATCGACGCGCCAAAGCGCCTGCTTCTGCCCTAGTTTCTCATGGGAAACCATCAGAAAGTCTTGTAGATATTCGACAACGACTTTTCGAACGGTTCCCAACTCGCCCGACTTGAATAGTTGGCGAGCATGGCGAATCAGAGGATGTCCCGTGTAATTATGCGTCAGTGCAAACACTTGTCCCGATTGCTCAACGAGTTTGGCCAGCTGCTCAGCTTCCGCAAGGTCATAGGTCATCGGTTTATCGCAAACCACATGGAAACCGGCTTCCAAAAAGGTTTTGGCGATTGGGAAGTGAGAGTTATTGGGAGTCACAATGCTCACAAAATCGATTCGTTGATCCTCTGGGAGAGCGATTTCCGCGGCGGCCATCTCCTCGTAACTCGAGTAACAGCGGGCGGGGTCAAGATAAAGTTGTTCCCCCGTGATCCTCGTATTCTCTGGATCTCGAGAAAAGCATCCGGCGACAAGTTCGATCTGTTGATCGAGCGCAGCGACAACACGGTGAACGCCTCCAATAAAGGCACCCTGCCCTCCACCGACCATCCCCATCCGCAACTTTCGTTTCCACGAATCCACTTTTTCACCTCCACGAGTTGAAATGTCAGTCGAGTCCTAAAATCCTGCGATTGCTCGCCGTATCGGTCTCGGTGCCGGCAAAATCATCAAAAGCAACCTGGGTGGTCTCGATGATGTGTTGCTGAATAAAGGGAGCTCCTTCCGCAGCGCCTTGCTCGGGACTCTTCACACAGCACTCCCATTCCAGAACCGCCCAACCGTCGTAGCCTGCTTCGGCAAGCAGCGTAAAGACTCGTTTGAAGTCAACTTGGCCGTCACCCAGCGAACGGAAACGTCCGGCACGTCCGGCCCATGATTGATAACCTCCATAGACCCCAACTCGTCCCGTCGGCCGAAACTCAGCATCCTTCACGTGAAATCCGGATATCCGGTCACCATATAGTCGAATAAATTCCAAATAATCCAATTGCTGGAGAAGAAAATGGCTCGGATCGTAGTTGATACAAGCGGCCGGATGGTTGCCCACATGCTCCAGGAACATTTCAAAGGTCGCTCCGTCGTAAATGTCCGACCCCGGATGAAGTTCATAACCGAAAACGCAACCGTGCTCATCGGCTAAATCCAACAAAGGTTTCCAGCGACTGGCCAATTCCTTAAAGGCCTCGTCGATGATTCCTTCGGGACGCTGAGGCCAGGGATAAGCGAGGTGCCAAGCGAATCCGCCCGACAGAGTCGGGATATTTCGGATTCCCAAATTGGCAGCGGCCCGAACGCTTTTCTCAAGTTCCTGCGTGGCCCATTGGGTTCGATCGTTGCCTCGCAAGCCTTCGGGATGGAAGGCTTCGAACATCGTCTCGTAGGCAGGATGAACGGCCAAAACCTGACCTTGCAGATAGGGTGCGACCTCCGTCGGCTCAAGCCCTAACTCTCGCAGACCTCCCAGATAATCATCACAGTAAGTTTTCGACTGACTGGCCTGGTCGAGATCGATCACCCGTGAATCCCACGCGGGAATCTGGATGCCCTGATAACCTAGGCTGGCAACCCACTTTCCAATGTTTTGCAGGTTATCAAAGGGTGGTTCATCTCGCAGGAATTGGGCAAGAAATACGGCTGGTCCCCTCATTTGCGCCATCGAATCATCGCTCCTTGCATTTCACGTTTGAGCCCGTTCAACTTCACCAACAGAGTTCGTATTATATTTGCGGCTTCATCCCCACCGCAACCTACGGGAACGGGGCAGTTCGACCTTAAGAGAACAACATGATGGACGACCGATTCACGAACCTCGGCTTTCCCCCTGGCATGAACCGAGGCTTGGAAGTCGCCGACTTCCTTGCTTTTACCGAGGGGCCTGCGGTCCACGCAGACGGAACGGTCTATTTTTCGGACATCAAAAACAATCGCATCATGATGCTTTCTCCGAACGGAATCTGTTCGGTCTTTCGAGAACCATCCGGGCGAACCAACGGACAAACCTTTGACCAGGCTGGACGACTGTACCACTGTGAGGGTTCTGAATTCGGTCCCGGAGGCATGCGCCGAGTCACTCGTACCGATCTGAAAACGGGCAAAGTGGAAGTCCTGACGGACTGTTATGACAACAAGCGATACAATTCTCCCAATGACATCTGCATTGATGGTCAGGGGCGGATCTATTTTACCGACCCCCGTTACGGTGATCGATCTGATATGGAAATGGACATCGAAGGCGTTTATCGGATTGATCTCGACGGGTCCGTCATTCGCATTCTTGACCAGTCGCACATACAACGGCCGAATGGAATTGCGGTCTCTCAGGATTCTCAGTTGATGTATGTGATTGACAGTTGTCCAACGGTCGGAGGCAATCGTAAGGTGTGGGCGTTTGAGTTGGACGAACATGGAAATCCGAACAATCAGCGAATGGTCTACGACTTTGCACCCGGCCGAGGTGGCGATGGCATGCGACTGGACATCGAAGGTAACCTCTACGTGGCAGCGGGAATTTCGGTGCCGCGAGGCGACCACGAAACAGACGTCGTTCCGCCAGGGGTCTATCTGATCGAGCCCGATGGCGAGCTCAAGGGCCGCATTCCAGTTTATGAAGACGTGATTACCAATCTGGCCTTTGGAGGTCCGGATGGAAAAACCTTGTATGTGACAGCAGGAAAGACTTTGTTGAAAACTCGGGTGACCGTTCCAGGTCAAGTGGCCTATCCAGAATGGAGCCACTCTAGTTGAGCGGTACAGGCGATCCAGTCATCGAATGAGCTCTCCTGCTCACTGTTGTGGATTCGGCGGAAGTCCGCAGCAAGAGTTCGCAGCAATTGGCCCACGAGCGATCTCGGCAACGAGCCTTCCCGAGCCAGAAATCGATCTTTTTGCTCCGAAATGACAGCTGTCTCCAGATCAGTTGCGGCTCATGCTATCCTTTCCCATCGAAGCAGTCTCCACACGCTTTTGATCTTGACTCAATCGGCATGATCCAAGAAACCGCAACAGCGAAGGCTACCTGGCTCGCAGGTAGAGCTAACCGTCAGCAAATCGGTCAACACGACCTAGAAAAAAACACGAGAGACTTCTAACATCAGGAATTATTCGGTACAAATCGCGGCAAGAGAAGAGAAATCGCTATGGGAAGAAGTTTCGAAAATCGCAAGGCTTCCATCTTCAAGACAGCAGGTCAGAAGTCGAAGCTTTATTCCAAATATGGCAAACAACTGTACGTTGCTGCGAAGAATGGCGTCGCCGACCCGGAAGCCAATCCCGCATTACGTACGTTGATTGAAAAGGCCAAGCGAGACCAGGTTCCTGCTCACGTCATCGACAAAGCGATCGAAAAAGCAAGCGGTGCGGGCGGCGAGGACTTTTCAGTGGCCCGTTACGAAGGCTTTGGCCCAGGAAACTGTATCGTCATCGTTGACTGTTTAACCGACAATCCCAATCGAACGATTACCGACGTCCGCAACTGCTTCACCAAGACAGGATCGAAACTAGGAACGACCGGTTCGGTTTCACATTTGTTTGATCATTTAGCGGTCCTCTCCTTTCAGGGCAACGATGAGGACAAAATCCTGGAGATTATGCTGGAGGCTGATGTCGACGTCGACGAGATTGAATGCAAAGGCGAATACGTCACTATCTTCGCTCCCCCTGCCGAATTCTACAAAGCGAAGACGGCTTTGTTGGCAGCCTTTCCCGAAACGGAATTCGAAGCTCAAGAAATCACGTTTTTGCCTCAAGCAAATACGACCATCAACGCCACGGAGGTGCCAATGTTTGAGAAGTTCATGCAAATGCTCAACGACTGCGAAGATGTGCAGGATGTTTACCACAACGCAACATTGCCAGAATAGTCTGTCCACGCCTCTCGCTGGTGCAGATCATTTGCGGCCTTCCCGCGGACAGTGCCAGCTTGTCTGTAACGGCAACAGCCAGAGCCCCAGACTTGAGTGCTGAACGGGGCATCGAGCAATCCCAAGGGCATTGCAACGGAACCCTGGCTTCGCCCAACGCATTCAGTTAAGACGCTTCGCGCAACACCAACAACCCGTCTCTCGCTGTGCATCCGCGTGCACTAAGTTTCCGCCCCATTCGGCAACGCGATTGCGTTTTATTTGCGGTCGGCCGCTCGGCTTCGGAACTCTGCTATTCGGAGCCTCCTTTGCCGAATTCAGCTTCCTGGGCCACTCTGACTGATCCTCTCGCTGAATCCATGCGGCGAAACGTACTGAATCGCTGGCTTAGCGACACTCCGTAAGCGATTACTCGCCTGCAATCGGGAGAAACTTTCCGCAGACGGGATGCGGCGAGCGTGGAGAAAGACGAATCCGTTGATCAAAGCGACTCAACCGGGTCACGCTGTTCGTCGCCAAGGCCCCCCTTGCAATCGTTAAAGAACGCGCAAACCGATTTCAGATCACAGCAGCTTTGCCGCAACGTAAACTTACCCAGCTTATGTCGAAAACCGGACGGACAAATTGCATTGGCCAGTGACTGGCTAACAAGGGTTTGACCAACGAACACGGAAATAATTTATCACGGATGGCTTACCTCCCGACCGTCCATTATTTGGAGACAAACTAATGATCAAGCGTCGCCGTCGTTACATCGTTGATCAATTCCAAAAATCATTTATCGGACGAATGGTTGGATATTGGACGCTTTACCAGTTTGCACTTTGGAACAGCGTATTTTGTTGGCAGCTGATCCAGAACGGAACGGATAATCCGATAGCCCAGTACAAACAATTCTGCTATCAGTTTTGGCCAATGTGGGCCTGCTTCGTGCTGATCGTGCCAGCCTTAATCTGGGATGCCAACAAGCTTTACCATCGGGTTGCGGGGCCTATTTTCCAGCTTCGGAAAGCGGTCCGAAAAATCACGTTTCAACAACCGGTCGAACGAATTACGCTTCGCAAGGGTGATGAGCTGATGGACTTCCAAAACGAGTTCAACTCGATGCTCGATTCGCTCGAAAAATCGGGAGCTGTAAACTCCCCCGAGGAAACACGTGAAAAGTCCAGTCCGGGAGGTTCACAAAAAACGAGAGTCTCTGTAGTCTCCTATGATTCGAAATCAGGGGAGGCAACCCATGCGGCAAGAGGATAGCGTTCCTGTCTCGGCAACCGCGAGTTCTTCCAGAATCCGGCACCTATGGAAAAGACTTAGCAATTATCTTCCAGGCAGCAAACGACGACATGCAGCAACAGCAATCGAATATTGCGTTATTGCCTCGCTGATTTCTGTCATCGCGATTCTGGGAGCACAGCAAGTCGGTTCAGTCGTTTCTTCAGTCTTTTCAGAAAGTGCCGGGAACCTTGAAGAAGTGGTGGGCGAACAGGACGACGAAAACGAAAGCAATGAAGAAGGTTAATCTCGTTTGAAACTGACTCAGTCAGTCATCTTTCCGCAGGCTTATTGCGGCCAGTCCCCAGAAAACGCAACAGCCTGTGAGTCCAGCCGGCCCCCGCAAGCAATAGCGTTTGCTGCCTCTTTCGAATCAGCTGCCACTTCGTCGCAACGGCTCGTACGTTGCCAAGATCAACTACCAAAAGAATGCAGCGGATCCTCCAATGCATCCAACGAGTCCGTTTTTAAAGCACTGGCCAATTGCTCGGGATCGGCAAACAAGTCATCCAGTTCGCCTTGATGTGAGGGCAGATCATCAAAAATCCTGTCAAAGCGAGTCAGGACCGATTCAGCGACCGCATTTTGCGAATGGCTGGATCGGGTCTGGAAATTGATCGACTCAATCCCTCTAGCTTCCGACGCGTTGTTCAAGGGCTGTCGGACTGAATCATCCGACAAGATGGAAATTCGCTGCTTCGCTGCAAAAGCATTCCCATCCGCTTCCCCTTCTCCATTGGATACAAGTGATCGCGAATTTAATTTATTCAAGACGAGTAACACATCCAGCGGCACGACATGATTGTCATCGGTTACGTCCAAGAAGCCGAAATGCCTGACTTCCAATTCACTCAAGGCATGATCGATTCCGCCAAACAGTAATTCGCCCGTCGGAAGCGTAAAGCGTCGACTGTTTAATTCATTGACAATAAAAAGCGCATCAAGCGGGGTGACCACACCGTCACCCGATACATCTAAAGCATCGGCAGGGTTGTGCCATTCGATGGGGCCCATCATCTCGACGACCGCAGAGTCAGTCTGGTACTTGCGACGATAGATTCCATCGGTCGTGGAAAAGCCTGCCAGCTTCCAATCCGAATCGAGTTCTACTGTGGAATAATCGTCAATCGTCAGGAGTAGGTGATTTTTCGAATCCGTACTCACGAGTACTGAGGGAACATCAAGCTTCAATTTCGCTCCGTCGACACCACGCAGATTGATCGATTCAATGGACTCCAACACGGGCCCTGCTACGTTGGTCAGATCCACGATACCGGCATCTGCGTTTAAGACGAGTTGATCCATCCCAGGGTCATCACCACCAGAGACAAAGTCAGGCTCACCTCCTGAAATGATCTGATCTTGCCCCAAGCCGGCAAACATCCGGTCGACGTCCGGACCTCCGTCCAGATAGTCATTTCCTTCTTTCGCAACGATCCAATCTTGACCGGGCCCTCCCCGGAGCGAATCATCCCTGGGGCTTCCCTGGAGAAAATCGTCGCCTTCACCGCCGATAAAGTTTACGGCCCCGCCGCCAGCGGACAGATAGTCGTCATCGGCGCCGCCATTTGCCTCAATCAGTTGCTCAACATTCGCAGCGACAAATAGTCGATCGATTCCATCGCTCAACATCACCGTTAACGATGCAACCTCCGCATTGAAAAACATTTCCCGTAACAGATCGACTTGGGAATTGGCTGAATCGTTAGCTGCGTTCCCGGAAAATTCCGCATGAACCACCAACTGTTGATCCTGTTGCTCAACGACAACAAGATCATCACCAAGAGTACCCACAATCTGGAGTTCATTCCCATGCAAGGAAACGCCATTAACATACTGAACGGTCGAAGAAGCGATCGATTGGCCGGTCAACGAATTCACCAACGTGACCGTAGTCGAGTAATGGCCCGCTTGAGAATAGGTATGAGAACTGGAGAACGCCTGCTCGGCAGGCTCAAGCGACACCACCGTGGCGGGAGAATCGTCCCCCCATTCGATAACCGCCACATGAGCGTCATTGCCACCTCGATCAACAAAGCCTCCGGACAATTCGACCGGCAAATTAGCTGGCGCCAGCTCGCTAATCTGCTCCACGATCAAATCTTTGGCTGGCTGATCACCAACCTCAAATGTTCGCTGATAATCGGTGTAGGCTCCATCACCATCGAGAACTCGGACGTAGACCGTTTGTAGACCGCCGTTGTCGATAAGAAGCGAGGCCTTGCCGAGCAGTGTTCCGTCATCATAGGTCGCGGCGTCGCGCTGTGCCTCATCAAGTGAAAAGTAGAAGCGTTGTGGTTGATCACGCCCCTCGCCCTCGAGGCCCCGTAACGCATGCCAAGGCTGAGTTGCGTCAGTCGCTGCGAAGGCTAGATCCTGAGCGCACTGGGAAACGGAGAACTGCAAATCCGCCCCCTCGACGAAATCGCCTTGGGCATCGAGTCGATGATAGATCTGACAAGTTTCCGTAGGGATCGGAATCGCAATCGGCAATGATTGATAGCCTTCGAACAAATAGATTTCATTCGTGCCCCCCGCCGTAAAGATCGGAGAATGAATCTCCAAGTTGGTGGTCGGCGGCCGCTCCAGCAGGTAACTCATGCTTTGAGTTCCGTTCAAATCATCCCACTTCTGCGTGCTGCCGATTAAGTAAGCGTAGTGCTCACCGGTCCCGGCATTATTAGGTCCACTCGAATCCCAATTCGTAAAATCAAAGTTATCAAGCGAGGCTTTTCGACTTTGACCATCGCGTTCATCGACCCAATACCATTGCCCCTCACTTCCAACATCCGAGGCTCCAATCCAGACATTTTGATCGCCCAAAGCGGCAACGAAATCGGCGGCCTCCTGAGTTGTCAAATTCGCCATCCAGCCATCACGATCGGTCGCATTTCCGCGTGCCTGATCCCAGGTAAAGTTCCCTTTGACAACTTCGAACACGGCGGAAGGTGCTTCATCGCTTAGCGCTGAAAGGAGCACGGGTCCTGCAGAAAGATTGATTACTGGCGTGTCAGGAAGCACGGTTAAACTTTGCCCGGAGTTTACGGAGAGATGGTAGCGGTCATCGAGAATTCCACCCGCGTTCAGGATCGCTAATCCAGAGATACTAAAGACGCCATCCGAGTTATTGTATTCGGGAGCTTCCTGATCCTGATCCAGTTCACTAATCCGTTCGGGAATCGTCTTCATCGGCACAACGCTGCGAGCGTCGAAGGCATCTTTCAAAACACCCTTCATTGGGATATCGATTCGACCAATCTGCAAATCACCGACATTTTCGATAGCCACATCGCCAAAGTCCGTAAGCGCCGCCAATCGGGAGACTTGTGTGCGAAGGGGATCAACCTCGCGCCCGATTCCCCAACCTTGTAAATCATGCCGACCCTCCGCGACAAACACCACCCGATCAGCGATCACATGAGTTGCCATCCCGACACCACGAATCGTCCCTTCACCGTCAGCTCGTTGCCCGGTAACCCCATCGTAATCAGCCACCACTAAGACGGCTCCTTCGTTTCCGTCTGGATGGGCGTTCGTACTGATTTGACTGAGGAACAAATCGCTGGCGGCCATCAGGATGACATTCCCAAATTCATTGGCAATGCGACTACCTGGTTCCATTAAAATCTCAGCGGCAGCGTCGCCCTCTTGCAGCCGTCCCTGTTTAAATTGGGTTCCGGCTGCCAAGACGATCTGGCCGTTTCCGCTACTCGACACGAGTGTGTTCGGCTCAGCGACGGAAACGTCAATCCATTTCCAGATCCCTTCTTGCGTTGCATCATTCGCTCCTAACCAGACGTCAACCCCCTTGGCAGCGACCTGGGCAGCAACCTGTTCGTCATGGCTAAGAATCGTGGCCAAATGACCGCCACGAGAACGAGCGTCCGCATCAGCTTCACTCCAAGTAAAACTTCCCTGCACCAGTTGGAAATCACCGTCAGTTTCCAACAAATAACTACGCGGATCCGAACCAAGCACATCATCCCACTCGCCATTCGCATACATATGCAGATGATCCTGCATATCGCTACCGTTGTTGGGTTCACCGACAGCCCAGTTTTCAAAATTCTTCGGAACAACCCAAGTCCATTTACCTTCATGACCTTCATCTGTAGCTCCAATCCAGACGTTCTTGCCATTGGTATGTTGAGCAGCTCGCGCCTGTTCCTCTTCGCTTTCGATCACCGCCAAGTGACCGCCGCGAGATTGGGCATCATGAGCTGCCGCCCACCAGTCGAAGCTACCGTCTACAAACAAGAATTCACCTTCGACTTCAAGGAGGTAGCCATCGAGTACGGTGCTCCCTCCCGCATCATCCCATTTACCCCAGGAGTACATCTGTACGTAGTTTTGGCCTCCGCAACAATTGTTTGGCTCACCTAACTGCCAATTCGAATATCCGCCTGAGTCCGGCCAGAAGGGTTTTTCAAACCGCATGACTTCATCGTTGTTTTTCAGCACAATCCCTGAGCTACCCAGTAGGTTGATGTTTCCGTTGCCTCCGCGGGTGATCACCGGCTGTTTAATGACGAGGCTTTCCTGGCCGACCCATTTCCAGTTGCCAGGATCATCGATATCCGTAGCACCGATCCAGGCGCTGATCCCCCCAGCTGCTGTTTCAGCCTGGGCCTGCTCCGTTTGATTTCGAATCGTCGCCAGCTGACCGCCGTTTGCTAGTGCATCACGGTAGGCCTGAAACCAGTTGAAATCACCCGAAACCAAACGAAAACCTTGCTCATTTTCGAGTAGATAAGCATCCAGTCGATAATCACCAGGGAGATCATTCCAGACTCCATCGGTACGCAGATGGGCGAAGTGTTCTGTCCCCTGCCAATTGTCAGGCTGTGACAGATTCCAGTTTTGATATCCGTCCTCGACCACCCATTTCCAATCGTCAGCATGTGCAGGCTTGGTGGCCCCAATCCAAACGCTCGTTCCTCCGGTATGCTTGGCTGCCAAAAGTTGCTCGGCTTCGTTTTGAATCGTCGCCAACTGCCCGTTCTTCGTGCGAGCGTCGACGGCTGCTTGAGCCCAAGTAAAGCTGCCGCCCACGAAGGAATAATCACCATTGACTTCGAGGATGTAACCTCCTTTGACATCGGTCCCGTCAGTATCATCCCAGGTTCCATTGGCGTACATCTGTACATAATCCGCGCCACCGCAGCAGCCATTGGGTTCACCGCTCGCCCAATTCGTATACGTCAAATCCGTTTCGGATCGAAAATATTCCAGCGAAACTCCCGTAGACGGATCCTGGCCCAAACCATTCGATACCAGCGTAAGGTTACCACCGCCTTCCACGGCGATAGGCGCATCCACCACCAAGCTTTGATCCGTAACAACATGCAGATTGCCTTCGAAGACGACGAGATCACCAAGGCTCAAAGGTGCACCTGAATTAGCCGCATAAAGCGAATGGATCGGCTGGTTTTCAATCTTGCTTCGCAGTTTCTGAACAGCGATCGGCAGGGGTTGCTCGATCTGTCCTAATCCTCCCATCGAACCAAGCTGCAACAGCCGAGTCTTAACCCGCGGCTGCTGTTCTTCCCCAGGGTTGGCGTCCAACAATTGCCCCGCACCGTACCACGTAAAGGTACCGTTTTCGCGTGTTTCAATCTGACCACTCAGGTAGGTATCTCCTGCTGCATCCAACTCGATATCACCGTGGGTCGAAACGATGTCTCCAATTCTTGTTTCAGGGCTGCTGCTGCGGACATGGGTTTCGACAACGAGATACGGTAGCGGAGTACCCCAGTTATCGGCAGGAAGATCATTCCACAAACCATTAGAAAGACGTTGTAAGAAATCCTCACGATCAGCCACATTATTGGGTTCACCGTTGTTCCAATTGGAATAGGCGTTGTCGACCGGTTTCCCGTCGCTTCCCCCCTTCCAGAAGTTTGAGTCCGCATAAAACGGCGTTAACCATTCCCACAATCCCTCGCTTTTCGCATCCGTCGCTCCCAACCAAATGGATTGACCGGCGGCTAACTTTTGAATCTCTTGATTCCGTTGGACGGTATCGGCTGCGGCAATCCAGCCGCCCCGTTGATAGGCGTCTAGCCAGGCGTCGGCGAACGAGACTTCGCTCGCGACAAATTGCAAATCATTTTCCGTCTCTAGGACATAGGCGTGAAGTTGTTCGCCATTTTCATCAATCCAATTTCCATCGTCATCCATCGCAAGGAAATCTTCATTGCTTTGTCGATCGTCAGGCTCAACTTGCCCTTCCGAGTCCGCCTCATCAGTGGCTGTCGACAACGAAGCGTGTTTCCATTGCTCGAACCGACCGTCAATGGGCGATCCGGTTTGATAGTTTCCGAGATAAAACGGCGTGCGGAAAATCTCTCCTGTCAACCAAGCCCACGATCCTTCCTGGCGTACATCGGTGCCCCCATACCAGGCGGCACGCCCATCCATCGCCTCATTGACGAGATATTCCTCATTCGCATTTCGAATGGTTGCCAGCCACGCGTCATTCACAGCCGCTTCTGCCATCGCTTGAGCAAAGGTAAACATCGTCACGGAAACCGCAACGTTATCAATGACAAGCGTTGAATCGCCGCCTGCACTCGGCATGGATTCGATGCGAATTGTGACTTCTTCCGCATCAGCTCGAAAAACAAGATCCGAATGGTACCAGGGTTCACTACCGCCGACAGGTTGCACGCTTGCAGTACCGCTTGTGCTGCTGGAAAGATTTCCAATCAAGGCGCCGTTGGCGTAAACCTTGGCAACGGGAAAATCTCCACAGCAATTGCGAGAATTGAAATCAATACCCAATTGATAAAGTGTGCCCACTTCGAAATCGCTGACTGATTGCTCGAGGTAGCTGCTGCCCTGTAGAAAGGCAACATGGGTACTGTTGCTACCGTTATCGCGGAAAGGTACGTTGCCATCGGAGATGGGATTGAGGCCGTGGCCACCGCTTCCCATCCACCCACTGATATCACTTGGATTTCCACCTCCCGTGTAGCCGGGCCATTCGGTAAAACTCGCCGAACTTGCTTCAAAGTTACCATTGGTCACCTTTGGCGTGGAGACTTGAACTAACTGCCAAGTATGATCCACACCGTCACGGATCTTGATCGGGCCATTCGTATAAACGGACAGTTGCCCGGAGTCCCCCGCAATGGTTGCATTCGCGTCAATGCTCAGCAATCGAGCTTCATCTTCGGCCTGAAGCGTGGTGCCATCTGAGCGAAGACCGTGCACTAGAATGTCGCCATTGGCATAGATTTCTTGATGATTGGCCGCAAATTGACTTTCCGAATTGAACCCACTGATGAAATAGTGAGTCGCGAGATCATCCGACGGATCCGGAGGCGTGCCGATCGTTTCGAGAGTATCGTTCCAGCGACGCAAACCAACATCAATCGTTTCGCCCTCCAGTCGCTCGATACCACGAAATCGCCCACCTGAATCAGGCTCACCACTGATATCAAGTGACACGTGGCCTCCGCTCACGACGGATAAGATGGCGTCGGTCGAGCTACCCAACGTCGTTGCGGACACGGCAACATTATCGATAACCAGCGTTGCGTCACCGCCCGCACTCGGTATGGCTTCAATACGAATCGTGACTTCTCGGGAGTCAGCCCGAAAGAGCAGATCGGCATGATACCAGGGTTCACTTCCGCCCACCGGTTGCACCTGAGCGGCTCCGGTCGAGCTACCCGAAAGGTCGCCAATTAAGACACCATTCGCGTACACATTCCCAATCGGAAAATCGCCACAACAGTTTCGAGAATTGAAATCAATCCCCAGACTATAAATCTTGCCGGATTTAAAACCACGCACTGTTTGTTCGAGATAGCTGGTCGCTTGCAAGAAAGCCACGTGCGTGCTGTTACCACCGTTGTCGCGGAACGGCGCATTACCATCGGCAATAGGATTAATTCCGTGTCCCCCACTGCCCGTCCACCCACTGATATCGCCCGGATTTCCTCCTCCGGTGTAGCCAGGCCAGACAGTAAAACTACCCGCGCTCGTTTCAAAATCACCATTGGTCACCGTCGGATCGGTGGGCCTGGTCGATTCAGAAACCACGATCAGTAAATCACCTGCGATATCCCCCTGAGCGGCTTCCAATTGCAGGTTTCGACCATTCAACCGTAGTTCGTCTCTACGAGGTCTCAGCCACGTGCCTTCCATCAGGGAATCAGAGCCGTCAATCCAAACGACCGAATCACCGGCCAGAGATGAGATCGCATCGTTCTCTGCCTGGGTGGTCGGCCAAGCGACCCGACCACCCCGCGAAGCCGCATCCGCTTTGGCCGCATCAAAGGTCAATTCTTGGTTGATCAATTGGTAGCCGGATTCTGTTTCAAGCACATACCGATATTTGTTGTCACCTCGAATGTCGTTCCATTTCCCGTTGCCGTACATGACAGCATGATCTTCAATTCCCCCAAAATCATTCGGCTCACCCGGATTCCAATTGGTGTAGGCACCGTTGGCGGCCGTTCCATCCATGTTGCCCGACCATACCAGCTGTTCAGACGCCGTCAGAATGTTTCCCGACTGGCTACTGATATCAATCCGACCATTGGGATTGTGAATGTCGCCGGCGAGCAGGATATCGGCTGTTGATTGCTCGTCACCGGGAAAGAGGTTGCGAGCGTGGAAGGCTCCCGGCACTGATTCACCGGGGTTTAATGAATGTCGAGCATTCAAAGAATTGGTTGCTGCATCCACCACCACCACGCTCGGACGTTCCGGACGAGTCCAGATTCCTTCCTGCTGTGCGTCCGAGCCATTGAGCCAAACATCATTCCCTTTGGCCAGTCCCCAGATGAGAGAATTTTCAGACGCGGATGTCACTGCCGCAACCGTGCCGCCTTTTGACCGGGCATCCGCGACCGCCTCATCGAAGGTGAAAGTCGTGGCAGATAATTCGTAGCCGCTGTCGGAAGCCAGAATGTACTTATGTTGGTTCGTGCCTACGCTGTCGACCCACTTGCCATCTTGTGCGCGGAGAATGACGTAATCCTCGCTTCCGTTGGCATCCGTTGGTTCGCCAAACAGCCAATTCGCATAAGCGCCATTGACCGGGAGACCGTTACTGCCGCCTTGCCAGAAGATTTTTGTTTCAACCCGATCATCAATGGCTGCATCGAGGTCCACGTCGCGAATCACGAGATCACGGTTCGATTCATTTTCTAGATCGGCAAAGAAAACGGCATAGAAGAGCGCGTCGCCGGTAACGGCCGAATCCCCGCTCAGCGACGTATCCGAAGGCCGTGCGGTAAACATTGTCAACTGTTCCTGGAAATCGAACGGTACGTCCGTGACGAATATGGGCTGATCGACGGGGACAACGTCGCCCACTTGCAAGTTGCCGCCGTTCAAGACGACGCCTTCAATTTCAACGACTTTTCCTTGCGAGTCGACTTCGAGATTCGCCTTGGCCTTGCCGAGCACGGTTGCATTCCAATCAATGGATTGATCGCCGGTGATATCCTCCCTTTCCGTCGAATTTGAGCCACGATGGTTAAAGGCGTGGTACTTGAGATTATTGGCTTGATCGACATCCTGGTGAGCATCTACCCAGATCACGTCCGCATGGATGATCGCACCCTTTTCAGCACTCACCTTCACATCCGTGTCATAGTTGAGGTTTGCCAGCGCTTCCGAGGAGATACGGCCACGGTAGGTATAACCTTCGATGTCAACATCCAAAAGTTCAACCGTTGCATCGATGTCGAGGGCTTCAGCCACGAGCAGAGCCGATCCACCGATTTCCACGTTGATGTCACTTTGAATATCGACTTGGCCAATCGCTCGCTGTTTGTTCTGCATTCCCTTACCAGTCGCATGAGCATACGACTGGCCCGTGTCGACTCCGCTGAGCTGAGAGATGATGGAAATGTTGTCAGCGATCAGCATCGCGTCATCAATGCGGATTTTTGTCGCGTTTCGTCGATCCGAACTGTCGGCGATCGCAAAGCTCATCCCATCGGTCTCGTTGGCTTTGGAATTACCGAAGACACCGTTCGATTCGGTGTCAGACGTCAGCTTTCCATCGAAAGTAGTGGAAGCCGTCAAATCAATCGCGTCACCCGCCGTAATTCGAGCATTCGAGAGCAAATGCAAAAGGTTCTGGTACTTGCCGGAAATATCGGCATTGGAAACCTGCGTTGAGACGATACCGCCTCCTTGCGTGGTGGCACTCGCTTTACCGTTGTCGCTGTTTTCCGAAACGATTTTGACGGTTCGATTCGCGTGGATCAGTCCTTCAATCTGAATCAGGCTGGTTGAATCGATCGAGGATTTTGCGAGTGATCGAGAGTCGGAAGCAGCTGCCCCCGTGTGACTATTGACGTGAGAGTAAACATTCCCTGCCGAGAGAGCGACCAGCTCGACCTCATTGCCTCTCAGTTCAGCCCCGGGTGCAACTTTCAAACCGGCTGAAGCAAAGGAGTTGCTGTAGCCTTTGGGGTCACCTGTCACATCGATCACCGAGCCCCCGGCGGTGCTCACGGAACTGCTGGCGGTTCCCGTACCGTCGTTCTGAGGTTTGGAAGCTGCGCGCACCAATTGCAGGCTTTGCACGTTCAGCGGCCCTGCAGCAATGATGTCGACCACGAGCTTCTGATCGCCCTCGCCAATCGAAGTCATATCGGCACTCGTGGTACCGACTTGACTCAAGAATCCCTTCGTCGTTTGAAGCAACGATTGCGAGTCGACGTCGATTGGACTGATTTCTAAATGATTACCCGTTTGAGCGTCTTGAGGCGAAGCAGCGAGACCGAAGTGATCGGGACCATCGGTGACGACATAATAGGTCACATCGGGTTCGAGACCTTCGACAGGCAGCTGTTCAACAGGGACGAGGGAGTGGGTGATCGTTTCGACTTTGCCGTTTCGATCCAGCGATATCTCAGCTCCCGGAGTTCCTGCATCGGTAACTTCGTTGAGCCGAACGCTATTGGGATGATCGCTGTCATTCTGAACAAATTCGACGAAATATCGATCGCCGCTCTTCAATCCAGTAATCGCCTGATCGCGTGTGCCGCCAATCCACGCAGAACTCACGTTTTCAGAGACCAACAAATCCTGAGCAAGTTCGTTCGAATCCTGGTCTGGGATTCTGGCAATCCAGCCCCCACGTTCAATCGCATCAAGCCTTGCCTCGGAAAACGTACCCGTAAAAGGTATCAACTTGTAGGCTGGAAACTCAACGAGAGCGTATCGACGGTGCGAATCATCCAAGTCATTCCATTCCCCAGCCGAGTTCATTTCAAGTAGTTGTTCTCGATTGTGGTGTTTTGTGTGCCGACCTTGATCATTCGGTTCGCCATTGGCCCAGAGGGCAAAATCCGTTCCGTTGGGAACGTATCCATCGGAAGAACCTTGCCAAAAATAGTCGCCATTGTTCGGATCAAGTGCCCCCGTGCTCCAATGCCAGGCGTCTTCGAGATCCCAATCCGACCCACCCAGCCAGACTGCGTTTCCTGCAGCGGCTTTGACGGCCGCATCGTACTCATCCTCGGTCTGAATGGAGGGCAACCATCCCCCTTTGGACGCCGCGACAACCGCGGCGCTAGCGTGACTCATCTCCCCAAAATTTCGCATCAGCACAAACTGAGGCTGCCCCAACAGATAATGTGTTTGTGAGCTATCGAGCTGAATGTCATTCCATTCGCCGTTGGAACCCATCACCGTCGCCACCTCAACGCCGCCTGAGTTATTCGGTTCGTTGGCTGACCAATTTGTATAAACGTCTCCGACTGCGGATCCTCCGACCGTGCCCTGCCAGAATTGTTCCCCCAAGAGTGGATCTGAGTGAGGGTCCGCTTCATTTCCGGTAACCCAAAACCATTGGTCGCTTGTTGCCTCAACACGGTATTCAACCAGCTGACCATCGCTAAATCGCGAGATGTCGTCACCCAAATAGATCGTGCTGCTGATGTTGGAATCCTCTTCCGTCAGCAAAGGCTCTCCCGTATCAGGATCAGGCGACACGTCGGCATTTACATAATCGACGGAAAAACCCACGCGGTCGGGTGCCAGATAGGACACTGCTTGTCCTGTTTGAAAACCATGACCGGAAATGTGAAATTGATTGTTCGCGATGATTTGGCCGTCCACCGCGTGAGGGGCAATAGGATAAAGGGGATTGCCAGCCGCATCTTCACTGTATTCATACAGCCGCAACGTATTATCCGTTTGTTGATTGACCCAATATTTCCCACCATCGACCAAGCCTCCGATCGGCTCAGGACCATGCTGTCGATAAACAATTACATCCCACTGTTCGGGCAGCCAGTCCTGAAAAGGACCGTTGAATAGATTGTTCTCACTAAACGTCAGGGTATCCGTTTTCAGGTCAACCGTATTGATCGAACTATCAACCACTTCCCCCAGCTGAACCATCGTTTCATCGAGTCCAATGGTTCGATATTCTCGCCCCACCTCCAATCCCGCCACGGGCGCGACCTGGCTGCTGGTGGTCTTGCCATCATCCTTAAAGTTTTCATACCGCAGCACGTCGCCCGTTTGATGTCCTTGCGGAAGGTCGAAGGTAATCGTGTCTGCTTCTGGATCAACACCCAAAGCCGCGTTAAAGTTGCCCGGATGGGCATTCTCATCGACTCCCGCATGCACATCGACGGCAATCACGCCACCGGCCGTCAACTTTGCATCCTCCCCAAGCACCACTTCGGTGATTGGATCCACGATGGCAGTTACCTGAGGCGTCATAATGGTGGCAATCAGGCTGCCACCGATCATATGTGCGGTACCGGAAGCATCCGTCATCGCTTCCGTCAGAATGTGTATATCACCACCCGCATTCACCTTCGTGACGGGATTCACCTGCCATTGACTGGATTCATCGCCCCCCGAGGAATCTTCGTCGTCAACTTCTCCAACGGAAGCCTTGACCACAGGAGTCGCAATCACGTTTTGAAGCAACGCTCCGACTGGGAAACCTAGGGAGAAATCATCCTGCTGACTTTCCGTTGTCGTTTCGCCTTCGGCGATGGCTCGAAGATTCACATTCCACACATCGACGGAAGCATCCCCCGAGATCTGACTCGTGACCGTGGGCGAGTGCAGCGAAGTCAGTTTCACAAAATCAAATGCGGCTAGTCCAACACTGACGTTGCCTGAAGTCACCGTATTCTTACTGTGATCATCATTAACAGCGACAACCGAAAGGTCGCCTTGCAAGGCTTCGACCTTGAGAAGTTGACTGCCTTCTTCGTTTTGAACGTTGGCACTAGTTTGATTGGCCACAACCGACTCGGCAAACACAATGTCCGTTGAAAACCCGATACCCACTTGGCCGGTAATCACCAGTGTGGCAATCTCGCTTGAGGTTTTCGATGTTGAATCGACGGTAATGTGACCGCTTTCGGAACGAACCTCGATCGGATCCGATGCGGTCGCTTGATTCGTCGACAGGATCTCTGCGGAGACCACGTTCTTCATCTTTCCATCAGCGACAGGCGTGGCTGCGGCCACCGATACCACACTGAGCGAAAACGACATATCGCGTGTTTCACTCAAGGCTGTCGTCTGGTCACTTGCGTCCAGGTCGATGTTCCCCTTTGCGTCAACATGGCTGTCTTTGACCAGAGCACGAACGGTACTTGCCGATTCGTAGTTCAAATAACTGCCGGCTTCCGATCCGGCAAAGCTAACACCATCAGCACTAATTGAAACGGCTGCGCTCACCGTTTCACCCCGCAAGTAAAGGCTTTGCTGAGGATCGTCTTCGGTTGACTCTTTGCTGAGCAACTCTGCCTTGACAATGAGATCATCGGCGGTGGTAACCACGTTGGCCTCGGCCTCGACAATCGCCTCGACCTGGTCGGCGAGCGTCGCGTCAATTGTCGACACACCGGCAACAAGTGCCAGCGTTCCGCCAGCTCCAAACGCTCCTTGAGCGTCGACCGTTTCAACCCATGCTTGCAACTGAGGCGTTGACTGCGACTTCACTTCAACCTGGCTTGCGGTTACCGAAGCGCGGGTAATCCTAGCAATAGTGGAAGAATCGTATTCCGAGTCGTCCGTTTTTTCGAGTCGATTAACAACCGAAGTATCAGATCCTCCGACCGCAAAGGCCGCGCCAGAAGAAGCGGACACATCGATGGCGATCGTGTAGAGCTTGGCGTGAACCAAGGCAGTCTTGTCTGCTGAGATAGAAACCTTCCCAACACTGTCAATCACCGTGGCATCTGAATTCGTCGCCTCGATCCCGGCATCGACCTCACGGGTCACATCATTGGTCGCCCATTGCACGAATGCGTTGAGCTCGACCGCCGTTCCCGAGGCGAACGCAAACGCCAACTGGCCTCCATATCCAGAGGCCGTGACCGTTGAATGATCCGTGCTGCGAACGGCAACCTCCCCCTCGGACTCAACTCGACTGTCTGAGATCACGGCCTGGGTCGCACCATCAACCGTATTGAGAGTTACCATGCCAATCAAACCAACATCGATCGATGCGCCTTTCAAGGAAATCGCGATTGCGACGGATGCATTGGACCCGATCGCCTCAATCGTTTCCGTCGATGTGGCGTTCACGTTCAGCTGCTCGATCGTGTTGATTGTCGACTGTTGGACTCCTGCCCGCACATCAACGGTGAGATTATTTTCCGCCAACGTCAAGCCAACCCCGACATTCACAACGCTCAGAGAAACCGAAAGCGATATATCGATAATCTCACAGGTTATCTCTGAGCTCGATTCGGCCCACACGTCAACGGTCCCACTACTGTGAATCACAGTTTGGTCACTAATTTCCGCGAGTACGGCTCCGCCGACGTCGTTGAAGGCCATCGCGCCATTGATATCACTGGTGAAAATCCCCTCCTCCATATTGAAGGCGAGCACGACTCCCACCTGGACTGCCCAAGATTCAACCGTCGCTTGAGACGATGCAGAAACCTTCACATCGGCAGTCGGTGCTTGGATTTCCGCATTCGCGATGACCGCCTGCACCGAACTGTCATCGGTAATTCGATTGGTTGCCCAACTCGCCCCAACGGATCCGCTAAATGTCCCCTTGGGCCTCAGACTCAGATCAAATGCGAGGCCCGTCCCGATGGCCTTGATCTGGGCCTGATCAGTCGCGGCCACCGTCAAGCCCTGGGAAACATTCACCATCGTCGACGCGAAATTGTCTTCGTCATCTTCTCGCCCAACCCGAGCGTCGAGCTTCCGAGTGATCTGATTGGTCGCACCGGCAAACGTAAAGGCCGCCCCATTCTTGCTGAAGCCAGCGTCAACCGCTCCTGCAATCGTGACATTGACGATGGATGAACCGTCGACTGCGGACACATCCAATGAATTTGCATCCACGGTTGTTCCGCTGCCAACACGCGCATCGATCGTTGCGTCGATCAAGTTGTAGGCGTAGGAACCTCCGAAAGCCACCGAGAGTGAACCGCCACCCTCCGGATCCTCGTCCAACGCCGCCTGGCCGTAAGCAATCGCAAATCCGCCGCCGTCTCCCGTGATCGTATGATTGCTAACCGCTTGGATCTCGACCTGACCCGAATCGGGGACTGCGGTCGTTCCCGCGTTGAGTGCCACATACTCAACAACCGCATCGGTGTGACTGTCTAGGTCGT
Source organism: Pirellulaceae bacterium (assembly GCA_029243025.1). NCBI lineage: Bacteria > Pseudomonadati > Planctomycetota > Planctomycetia > Pirellulales > Pirellulaceae > Pirellulaceae bacterium. The sequence continues at coordinate 86,741 of JAQWSU010000005.1, forward strand.
TGATCGAAGCAGAAAATGCGATCGAAATCGTGAAGTCACCTGAGATTGCAACGCCCAACGCGCCCGACACGGCCCAGATTGCGGCTTCCGTGTCATCAATATCGTGCCCTGTCTCGGGTTCACCAGTGGAGGCAAAAACTAAAATATCTCCAGCAACCGTGATCGGGACCTGCGTTGCTGATGGCTGAGAGTCGGTAATCTTTGCATCGGTTTCCAAATTCAAACCATTCCAGGCCACCGAACCGGCGACCGCAACGGCAGTTCCATCCCGTTTTCCTTTACTGATCGCCCCCGCACCCGACGCGACCACGTAATGGGTTGGATTGTGGGCTTGAATCGAGAGTGCTTCATCACCCGTCGATTCAACATCAATTCTTTGAAAGCCATCAGCATCAATCTGCGCCCGCGTCGCGTCATTCACGGCGTTAATGGCGGTGTCGCCAGCCAACGATAAGTCGAAGCTACCTCCCTCCAATTCTTCTTCAAGCGGTACGGCATTCAAATAGTTGTCATCGGCGTCGAAAATGCCGACAAACTTTTCCTCCTTTGGCTTCTTTGCAATTCGAAACGTCGGAATGGCCGAGACCACCGAAAAGGAATAGACGTCTCCGCTGTTTTCCGCATCCACGGAGATACTTTCGGCATCGATCAGGCCGGGTTCCGCGTCATCGGTAGAAGCAGTTGAATCACTCGCGATCTGATAAGCTTCGGCCCAATCCGCCGGAACTAGCCCGATGAAGCTACCTGTTTTTCGATCCAGCGTCGTCCAAGACCCACTGGCACCGATCCCGGCACCGCCCCCCGACACTAAGCTTCCGGATACCACGACCGGTCGAACCTGCGAGTTCGAATCGAGTTGCAGTTCGCCACCTTCGTAAACAACCCCCGCATCGACTTGCGACAGTGTGACGCTGTTATGGTTTGAACGCGTTCCACTTAACCCAAGTCCAACTCCGTCCGACTCACTTCCGGTCTCGGCAATGAGAGTGGTTTCGATGTCTTCATCGGATTTCACACTCAACCCCGCAGCACCAGTGTGAATCAGGGCCGCCGGCTCTACCAAGGCCAGAGTCGTGTTTTCCGTCTTCACATCCAACACGGAAAGGCCCATCGCGAATTTCTTGGCCTTCGATCCAAAAGCGGAAAAAGCCGTACCCAAATTCCAACTCACCAGACCTCTGAGGATGTTTACCTTGATGCTACCCGACAAACCAATGAGGGTCATCGTGGTCGATGCGTCGACAGCAACTTCCTGCTCGGGAGCGCGCAGTGTCTCCTTTTGGTTGATACGGGCCTGATCACGAATGATCGCCTGAGATGAGTTTTTATAGTCAATGTAAGCAGCCGATCCTGTCATCGAAGTCGTTGCTCGTTTGTCGTACGCATCCGTCTTATCGCCGTCTGGATTTTCACTCACCTTGTCTGGATAAAAAACAACACTGTTCGACCAAACATTGAGATAACTATCGACTCCCAACGTCGGGCTGATCCACTTCGCAATGTTAGGAGGCCAATTAGCCGGATTACTTCGATTCGTATTTCCTGAGGTCGCCACACCATCCTTGACCGTCGGATACTTTAACCTCGGATACGCTAAGGTCGCCTCAATTTCGATGGTACCGGATGCATCCAACTGAGCTTGGCTTCCAACCTCAGCCACCACATCGTTGTCAAAGAACCCAACGCCAACCCCGGCCGCCAAGGCAAAGGTTTTCCCGCCGCCGGCGCTACCCGAGCCTTTGGCAAAGACCTTCGAATTCTGGGAATGCGAGGCCTCAATCGAGATATCACCGGTCGTCTCTAACACACCGTTGACGGACGATTTGATGGTATGTTTGACGTCCGTGAACGCCACAGCAGCTGCCAGTGCGAGTGGAACGTCACCCTTCGCTGCACCATCGAATCGACCACGAGTAAATGAATCTTTCCAAGCGGATGAACTCCAGAGCAATTCTGGTTTTGTCAGAAAATCGTTGAAATTGGGTTTTCCACCGAGCCCAGCCCCAGCAAGCGATTGATTCTTGTTGGTGCTGGTGCCGGCCGAGATTTCAATCCCCGCAATCGCAGGATCGGTTGCCGACAAACTCGGTTGTGACGAGCCGTTAAAGTTTGTTGTGTCGTAGTCGATCACCGCCGCAAGTTCCGCTTCGACCTGTGTTTCAGCAAGTCGCAGAGCCCGGGGTCCATCCACCACCGCGAAATATGCTTGGCCTGCCAACAAACCTTTGATCGGTGGATCGTTCGCCGTAAATACCTGTTGCCATTCAAATGCATGATGATCACCCACCGCGCCGTTTTGCAATGGCAGTGCCTGCCCGGATCCAGCATCATTCGCCGATGCGGCCAAACGGAAATGATCGTCATCAATCTTGATCACGAAATAGCGATCGCCGTTGACGAGTCCAGGAATGGCAGTACCGTCCCCGGTAAGGTAAGTCAGCTGATGTCCTGTCTCCCATCCATGTTGTGAAATGCGAATCGTTGAATCCGACTCGGTAATGGGAGGCACTTCCGTCGGATCGAAAACGATCGCCGGTGAGGCTTCACCAAGAATCGTCTCATCGCGCAGCAGGTTGAACAAATGCAAGCCGCTGCCGAGACTGCCTCTCGAGGTAAGATCAAGGGTCACGGCCGCCTGAGCGTTTTCCGCGGAGTCTGCCAAGCGGACTGAGTTTTCGCCTGCAACGACAACGTAATAGTTGTAGGTATCCTGCAATCCACCGACGGGATCTCCACCGCTCGTTTGATAATTGACGCGTTGGCCTGTGACCCAGGGGTAAGCAAGCTGAAGTGTGTTATCGTCAACATCAACAATTGCCTGGGATAAACCGGCATCAAACGTTCGAGCAAACGTTGTGGATTCGAGCGTTTGCTGAAGAGAACTGCCAACCGACCCAAGTGACAAATATCGAATTGGTGAATCACCACGACTGGCTGCAGTTGCATCTTCGACCGTGGCCGCCAAACGAACGATGTCGGGGGTAATTCGCACAACGTAGTATTGGCTGCCATCTGTGAGTCCCTCGATCGCATCCTCGCCTTGGGCGTTGTAGGTCACAGACTGGCCTGTCTCAAGCCCATGGTTTGGCGTGACGATCCAATCTTCCAATGCGTCGACCTGAAACGCCTGAAAATTGTGGAGTTCTCCGGATATGGCGGTAGCCCCTTCCGAAAGGTCAATCATCTCACCTGCAGCTAACCGTTCTCGCGAATCCGCTAACTGAATGCCGGAACGATTGATCACGGAAACATAATAATCTCGCCCCGAAACCAAGCCGCCAACCTCGGCATTTCCATTGCCAGCCTGATAGGTCACACGTTGCCCTGAAACCAGACCATGCGGCGTCGGAAAAAAAATATTGTTTTGAGTCGCATCAAGGACATCTAAGCTGACTTCAGCGGTAGGATCGAAAACAATCGTGCGATTTTGGCTCGCCTGCAAATGATGCACGCCCGATTCAGGGGGCTGAAACACGATGGCCTGCGCGTTTGACGCGTCATCGGATGTCAGCGCTAATTGGAAGCGATCTTCATCAATGACGATGGCATACAATGTTTGTCCATCATGCAACGCCTCGCTTTTGGTGGGCTGCAAAACGGCACCGGACTCCAACTGGTAGATGAGTGCTTCTCCCATCTCCAGCCCATGATTTGGGACCACCAACAAATTACTTGACAGTTCAAAGACGAGTTGACTGAGCTGAAGGGTCCCTGTTGGATCGAACTTGATCGAACTCGGCGGAGGTGTCAACAAATGATTCTTCACCGTTGTCATCGGTTGTTTCACCGACGCATCGGTGTTGTAGATTAGCCGTGTTCCGGTCGCGATTCCCGCCGTGTCGATCGCTAGCGTATTGGAAGACGGATCGAGAGCCGAACGAGGATCAAAGGCAATCGTCTTGGTAACATACCCCAATCCTTGCTGATCTCCCTTGCCTTGATCCGTAAACACAATCGCATTCCCATTGATGGCATCCGCCGGAGACGTGGCCAATTCAATCGTGTTGGCATCAACTCGAATAACATAGTACGCCTGCTGATCATACAATCCGCCGATCGGCTCAAACTCTTGAGACTCCTCGCTCGTGGAAGCCATCGCGAGGTACTGTACTTCTTCGGCCGTTTCCAGCCCATGATTCTCGATCTGAATCTGGTTGCCACGAACCGCCTCGGCTGGAGAGAATGTCAACAGATCGAGCACATCGATCTGTTGTTGAGAGTTAAAATCTCCGGGAGGAAGATCCAAATCCAACTCTCGGGTATGTGCTAACTTAATGGCATCCTCCAACACCTCAACGATGTAGTAGGGCTGCCCATGCTCAAGCCCCGTGATCGGCTCGAGGCCGTCGAAGCTCGCCACTTCATAAACCAATTCATCGCCGCGATTCCAACCGTGACTGGAGTCATAGGGCAGCGTATTCGCGGTAATCTGTTGTCTGGAAAGCGAAATTGAATCGTCTGAGCTCTCGATTTGATTGGCGGTAATCTGAGCATTCACCGTTGAAGTGATATTCGATGTGTCGGTCCCCACAGCAACCGTCACACCTCCCATGCCATCCCCGTAAGCCCTCGTGGACGCATTCGGTATTGACTGAGGAGTTCCCGTTGCCTCAATTTTGACAGTGCCATCTGACTCGATCAGAACGTTTTTTTGGATATCGTTGAGCACTGTAAGTTCTGCATCGGTGATCGCCACGGCGACCATCTTAACCGAGGCCGGCGATTTCAGATCGTAGTCACCTCCCTCCTTTTCCGGATACTGAGCCATCGTCCTGACGTTCGCCAGTGCCTTCGCCGTTCCTTCGGACTCAATCGTGATATCACCACCCGCGATGAGTACGGTTGGCGTGTCACCCAATGGTTTAAGTCTGGTCACACTTTTGCTCGTAGCACGCGCGTACCCGACAGCAATCTCAACTCCAGACGCACCGCCGAAATGACGATCTTGAACCGCCTCTGCCTGTGACTCAACGGTACCTTCGCTCGTGATTGTGATGCTATTCTCTGCATCGAGCGTAGAGCCTTCAATGGTGACCGCTGACGAAGCTTCACGGAGAAACACGGACGCGGTCGGCCACTGGACCAAGCTACCCAAGCGACCGTGAAAAAAGTGCTCAAGCCCCTTTCCTACAAGACCATCAAACAGAGCACCCGACACCATGGTCCCGAACCATTTGTACTCTCCGTCAAAAAAGCCGATTGCATCTTCGGCAACGGCTTCAAGCTGAATGGACTCCGCAGAGATATCCGATTCAGATACGGTGATTTTTACTGTATTGGTGTCGACCCCAACAACTTGTTTTGCAAATTTACGAAACTTATTTTCCACGGAGACTTCGAATTCCCCAGCCTCTATCTTCGATCCTTTAATCTCGACGCTCAGTTCATCCGAATCCGAATGGATAAGACTCGAGTCGCTGACCTCAAAAGTAATGTCGCCAGACTTAAAAGCGCTTCGCTCTTCCACCTGAGAAAAAAGATCGCCTTCGATCAAAATGGAATCGGTCGTCGAAAACACAATTGAACCGGAGTCGCCCTGCGAATCAGCATTGGCTGCCAAACCTCCCGCAGTCACGTCGCGCGTAGAAATAACCGCACCTGAAGCGAGGGAAATCTTCCCCTCCGCATCGACAGAAATATTCTGACCTCGCGTATTCAAGGAGCCGATTTGAATTTCCTGATCGTCGCTGACACCAAAATCAAGATGCCGATCGAGTTGATCAAGAACGATCTGTTGATCACCCTCTTCGCCTGTATCGAAGTCCGTCGTGTAAGTTCCGTCGCCAATGCGATATTGAAGCACGTGATCGCCTGACGTGGTGGCAACTTCGCTGAGATGAATACGGGCATCAGCATGGCTGAATTCGACCGACCATTTATCGGGGGATTCTTCTAACGACACCGTTGTCAACAGAATCCGTTCTTCAAGACGATCAAATACCAAGCAATTTCGAAGCTGTTTTTTTCGCGAACGAACTCCATGTCGCCGTATTGAACGTTGTTGATAACTCATCACAGAAAGCACTTCATGGAGGCTGTTCATATCTTTTTTTGGCTGCAGAATTTTTGGACAAGTGGAAGCGAATCGAATGGGCGAAGAAACACCAGAGATTTACGAAAGGCCAAACCACGCGCACCGAGGAAACTAAATAAAATAAACCACATCGAACTACGATGCGAGGTTAAACGCAGTGGCACATTCTAATGTGAAGGTTCCGGCAATAGGTAAACGAATCGAGTGAATTTTGTTTTCATTGACCTCACCGCCTTCCGGACGAAAACCTGTTGCAGGCCGATTATTTTTCAAAATTCTCTTTCATCCGAACAGCCCCCTCAAATGAAGTAATCGCTTACTAACAATCATCCTCAGCGGACTCGTAGCGTTGACGTTGTCAGCACGATTGCAAGATTGACTCAAGCAGCACGAGGATCGACTCCCGTATTGTCATTCGGCTCCCTGAAAAGCTGTACCTGTCACTTTCCCTAACGCTCTTCGCGTATCACCGGCTTTACAGACAATCGCCACAACGAAAACTATTTCCGATTTCCGGCAACATCACTGCAAAGAAATTCGACGGGCGTAACGTTTTCATGCAGCGTCTTTCTCATGGCGCCGAAGACTAGTGAACAAAAATCAGCCTCTGCACAGATTTCCTGGATTTCGATGACAGAAGCAGGAAAAGCTTCTTCTTACTGGATCGTCGATCAGCATGCGCCGCCCGTTGAGTAGAGTCAATCGAGACGAAAAATCTGGGGCGTCACGACACGCGCCAGGTAATCGAGACAAGAAAAAGGAGGTAAGTAAAGAGTTCGCGACTTGCCATTCGGCAATTCGCGTTTGGCAAATGGCATTGCTACCGCAGCGACGGAGGCAACCTTTGGTCAAGCCTGGGTAGAATGAACGCCAGGAACAAGAAAGCTCACCAAGATGAGCAAGAGTGCGCGAGTGTCAAGTTCTTCTCAATAGCTGAAGTCGGCAATTTGCAAATCCATCCAAGATTCATCGGCGAACTGCCCCCACATTTCGTTGATCAGCCCTTCAGCTGTTGATCGACCAAGCCACCAACGGTTTCGATGGCGGCCAATGACGTCATCTCGACCATCACCATCGAAATCACCAACTGAAACATCAAACCAAGTCACCGAATCCGACCAAGCACCCCAGTGCTGGTTTTCGAATTTCGTTCCATTCGATCGAGCTAACCACCACTCACCTCCGTTTGTTCTGCCGAGTAGATCGGCGAGTCCATCACCATCGAAGTCGCCCACTTGTACATCGTTCCAAGTGTGATTAGCCCAGGCGCCCCATTTCTCATTGGCAAAAGCGTTGCCCGTTGACTTACTAACCCACCACTTTCCGTTCGCGCGTCCCAAAACATCGTCTTTTCCATCGCCATTCACGTCGGCGACAGAAACATCCATCCACGAGACTTTCGTCGACCACACACCCCAACTTTCGTTCACAAACTCGGTACCTGTAGATCTGCCGACCCACCAAGTGCCGCCGTCAACCAAACGACCAACTAAATCCGACATACCGTCGCCGTTTACATCGGCAACTTGGACGTCGGTCCACTCACGATTAGCGGCCCACCTACCCCATTTTTGATTAACAAATTCAGTACCATTTGATTTGGCCACCCACCAATTGCCACCTGCTTCAGTGCGTCCAACAACGTCGGTATTTCCATCGCCGTCAACATCTGCCAACTGCACATCAATCCAGTTAACGGCAGTCGACCATTGCCCCCAGATCTCCGCTTGAATCGTCGAGCCATCGGCAATCCCAACCCACCAGGTTCCATTCTGGCGTCCCACGACATCGATCAATCCATCCCCGTTAAAATCCGCCGCATGGAAGTCCTGCCAATCTTCACTATCCGCCCAAGCGCCGAGATCCTGCGTACTGAAGGCGTTACCCTGGGAAACGGCAACAAGTAGCCGGTCGCCCGATCGGACCAGCAAATCATCGCGTGGCGGATCGTCATTAGAACCGTGCACGGTGATTGCAAGTACCCCTGTAGACGCCACGTCACCATCGGTAACGGTATAAACAAACGATTCGATCAGTGTTTCACCATCATCCAGTTCGTTAACAATTGCATTTGCATTGTCCAAGGTGTAGATATAATCTCCATCCTGATCTAGCATCAACGCCCCATAGACGCCAGAAATTGTCACTCCGACGTCAGCTGCATGACCATCCAAATGGCTGATACTAAGGACAGCTTCTTCTGGATCATGGTCATTTTCGAGTACATTGCCTGCAACGAAATCTGGATCTGAATCCTCATCCAGGTGTTCGCTTTCATTGGCTACGATCGGAGATAAGTTGCCGCCGTTCGCTGATGCCACAGCAATCCAGGATGCCGCCGGTTCCGAGTCTACCGATCCATCATTGACGAGATACCGAAATCGGAAGATACCCTCAAAGTCAGTTTGTGGAATGAAATTGAAGACGCCTGTCTGCGGATCGAGCGAAATGGCGCCCGTGTCGGAATGCTCGAGCAACGAATAAGTCAGGGAGTCTTCGTCGCTGTCACTA